>JAEWMK010000486.1 GCA_023457235.1 Bacillota bacterium | reverse complement strand
AAGGATGGAACGGTAACAGCTGGAAATGCCTCTAGCCTTAATGACGGTGGAGCAGCTGTTATCCTGATGTCGAAGGAGAAGGCGATTGAACTGGGACTGAAGCCGCTAGCTAGAATAGTCGCATCAGCATCCGCTGCAGTAGATCCTAAAAAGATGGGAATTGGAGTTGTTCCCGCGGTTCATAAAGCCTTGCAATTTGCTGGCTTGCAAATGAAAAATATTGATTATTGGGAACTCAATGAAGCTTTTGCTGCACAATTTCTAGCTGTAAATCGTGAACTAAATATTCCGATGGAACAAGTAAATGCAAATGGTTCTGGAATATCATTAGGCCATCCTGTCGGCTGTACGGGAGTTAGATTGCTGACTACGTTAATCTATGAAATGCAGCGACGTGGTTCTAAGTATGGCTGTGCATCTCTTTGTGCAGGTGGAGGACCAGCAGCTGCATTGATTGTGGAAGCTCTATAAAGCTAAGTGGAAAACAATAAGTCAAAAAATGAGGAATCCAAATGGAAAAGACAATTGGCATAATTGGCGCTGGAACAATGGGGAATGGAATTGCTCAAACTGCTGCGACTGCGGGGTTTTAGGTAATTCTCCAGGTTGTTTCAGGAGGGTTTTTTACAAAGAGGATTAGATAACATTCAGCATTGTCCACGGTCAAGAAACATCCGATGAAACATATGAAGAGATTAAGCAATTGGTTGAAAGGTTTGGCAAAAAAGGAATAACTGTACATGATGCGCCCTTATTCCCGTTAATCGAATTTTAGTTCCGATGATCAATGAAGCAATTTTTGTACTTGCAGAGGGGACGGGCAGTGCTGTAGATATTGATGAAGGTATGAAATGGGGGGCCAACCATCCGATCGGCCCTCTTGCCCTAGCAGATCTAATCGGTTTTGATACTTTACCGTTTGTCATCGAAACCTTATATAGAGAGACATCTGATAGCAAATACCGTCCATGTCCATTATTGAAAAAGCTAGTACGTGCCGGACATTTGGGTAGAAAGACAGGCAAGGGGTTTTATCAATACTAATCTTTTACTTATAACTTAGAATCGTATCCCTAATATTAAAAATTAGGGATACGATTATTTTTATATAACATCTTTTTTCAAATATTCAAGAGCGTCCTTCTTCTGTGTATCTACATATGTAACTATTGTACACACTTGTTTCAAAGAAAGACAAACATAAACAACATAAAGTTAGAAATTAAAGCCTTTAAATTTGGTATGAAACTTGCGTATGTAAAAGTGTTAAACAAATATATAGTTCAGTTAATTAAGAGGGGGAAAAAGAATGAAATTATCAGAAGAAGCAATGTTATTAAAAAGAACAGTAAGTCAGTTTGTAAAAAATGAAATCGCTCCCATTGCAGAAGAAATAGACCGAAATGATGAATTTCCAATGCATTTATGGCGTAAAATGGGGGAACTAGGGATTCTTGGAGTAACAATTCCTGAACAATATGGCGGCAGTGGAATGGGACCAGTTGAACAAGCTATTGTTACAGAAGAAATCGCCAAATATAGTGCAGCCATTGCGGTTTCTTATGCAGCACATTCAAATTTATGTGCACATAATCTTTATCACAACGCAAATGAAGAACAAAGAAACAAGTATTTACCAGGATTATGTAGTGGAGAATTAATTGGAGCACTTGGATTAACAGAACCTGGATCAGGTTCTGATGCAATCAACATGAAAACTACTGCTAAACGTGAAGGAGATTACTATATTCTCAATGGTAGCAAGACTTTTATTACGAATGGACCAATTGCGGATGTATTACTTGTCTACGCCAGAACTAATAAAGAGAAGGGTGCTCATGGGATTTCAGCATTCATTGTTGAAAAAAACTACCCAGGCTTTTCAGTTTCTAAGCGGCTGGAGAAAATGGGGAACAGAGGATCAGAAACTGCAGAGTTAATTTTCGATAATTGTAAAGTCCCAGCTGAAAATCTACTAGGTGAAGAAAATAGAGGAATTAAGGTTGTAATGAGTGGTTTAGATATCGAAAGAGTAATAGTTTCCTCTCTTGCTTTAGGGATAGGCGAAGGTGCATATCGAGAAGCAGTAAAGTATTCTAAAGAACGGTCACAGTTTGGAAAAGAAATTGCTAATTTTCAGCTTATTCAGGCAAAAATTGCAGACATGTATACAAATCTTCAGGCTGCTAGATTGTTAACCTATGATGCAGCAAATGATGCGGCTAAAGGTATTAATATAAATCTAAAAGCTGCTGCTGCAATTTTATTTACCGCGGAAACCGCAACGAAGGTTGCCCTGGAAGCCGTTCAAATTCATGGAGGGTATGGATATATGCTTGATTTTCCAGTTAATCGCTATCTAAGAGATGCTAAACTCTATGAAATTGGTGCTGGCACATCCGAAGTAAGAAGATTAATAATAGCAAGGGAAGTTTTAGGTGTGAAGACATTTTAGAATGATAACGTCCAATTTGTAATGAAAAAAATCTATATTGTTACGAAATATTTGAAATGAGGGATGGATTTGTCACTAAATGAGAACCTAATACAGCGGGTAAATGTAGGAGATATTCTAAAAAGAAGTGCTGCCAAATATTCTAATAATATTGCAATTGTAGATGGAGAACGTCGAATTAGCTATCAAGAGTGTAATAATTTAGTAAATAAAGTAGCAAATGGTTTTTTATCGATAGGTTTAAAGAAGGGAGATCGACTAGCCCTTCTTTCATCAAACTCTTTGGAATTTTTTCTCGTATATTTTGCATGTGCAAAAACTGGTATAACAGTGGTCCCAATCAATCTTAATTTAGTTTTAGAGGAAGTTGAGTATATTATAAAAGATGCATGTGCAAAGGCAGTTGTTACGGAAGAGGTCTACCTTGAGAAGCTGCCTGATCTAAAGAATAATCATACATTAAACTCCATTATTGTAATAGGCAAGGAATCTTGTGAATCAATCCCATCTTCTTTCACTCGTATTATCGAATGGAATTCACTTTGGAAAAAGCAAACAAATCAAGAGGTTGAAATTGAAGTTGAAGATCGAGATTTGATGCAATGTTTATACACTAGCGGGACAACTTCTAATCCTAAAGGAGTAATGAGTAGTCATCTTGCTGTATATATGAATTCCTTAGGGACGGCGTTTGACCTTAAATTTCATGAAAAAGATGTTTCAATAGCTATGTTGCCGCTTTATCATGTTGCGCAGATAAATGCTATATCAACACCAGTTTTACTAGCTGGAGGAACGACTGTTATTATGAAGAAGTTTGATCCAATAGAACTTATGGAACTTATTGAAAAAGAAGGAGCAACGCAAATTTTTGGTCTGCCAATGATGTATCGTACATTAATAAACCATCCTGAACGTCAAAAATATGACCTCTCTACATTGAGGCTGTGTATTTATGCTATGGCTCCTATGCCTGACCATGATCTTAAACGAGCACATGAGGTATTTCATTGTGAATTTGCTTTGTTATTTGGTCAAACTGAAATGGCACCTGTAGCAACCGTATTCCGCCCTGAACATCAATTAATAAAGTCTGGTTCAGTTGGCAATGCTGCCGTTAATACGGAAGTAGGGATAATGGATCATTCTGGTAATATTCTTCAAAATGGGGAAATCGGTGAAATTGTCTATCGTGGTCCTCAAGCGATGGAAGGTTATTTAAATGATATTGAAAAAACAAAAGAAGCATTTGAATATGGATGGTTCCACAGTGGTGATTATGGATATTTTGATAAGGATGGGATTCTTTGGTTTGTAGATCGAAAAAAGGACATGATCAAGACAGGTGGAGTAAATGTTTCATCAATTGAAGTCGAGAAAGCAATCTTAAGACATCCTATTGTGGAAAACGTGGCAGTAGTTGGATTGCCACATGAGCGCTGGACAGAGGCTGTCACCGCATTTGTAATTACTAAAGATAACAAAAGAATAGAAGAAGAGGAACTCATTCAGTTTTGTAAACAATATTTAGGGGGATTTAAAGTTCCTAAAAAAGTTGTGTTCCTTGAAGAATTTCCAATGACATCATCTGGAAAAATTCAAAAGCATATTTTTAGAAAAAACTTTGAAAGTACTTTTATTAAACAAACGACCATATAAGTGGAATGAAAAAGGAAGTGTGTAAAAATGCAAGATAAGTTGTCTGTCCCTGTCATTGTTGCTCCGATGTTTTTAGTATCATACCCTGAACTAGTAATTGCTGCGAGTAAGAATGGAGTAGTAGGATCATTTCCGTTAGCAAACGCACGTACTGGAGAAATTTTAGAACAGTGGTTTCGTCAGATAAAAGAAGCATTGCCAAGCGAGCCTTGGGCAGTCAATCTAGTATCTCACTTTCGGAATAAGAGATTTACAGAAGACGTAGAATTAATTCGACAGTACGAACCACCTATCGTCATCACTTCGCTTGGCCATCCGGGTAAAGTAATTGAGGTTGTCCATAGCTATGGTGGGCTAGTGTATTCTGATGTAACCACGCTAAAACATGCGAAGAAAGCAGCAGACTCAGGGGTAGATGGACTCATTCTGGTCTGCAGTGGGGCGGGCGGACATGGAGGATCATTAAACCCATTTGCTTTTATTTCTGCTGTAAAAGAATTTTGGAGGGGGACTATCATCCTTGCAGGTGGAATTTCACATGGGAAGGATGTTTTTGCAGCCCGTTTGTTAGGGGCAGATTTCGCTTATATGGGTACGAGGTTTATAGCTGCCGAAGAAAGTTCAGCTCCTGGGCAGTATAAAGAAATGCTTGTTAGCTCAACAATAGATGATATTTTCTATACGGATGCTTTAAGTGGGATAAAGGCAAATTATTTGATCCCTAGTTTAGAAAAAGCAGGGATTGACATCAAATCTCTGAAACCAGGAGGGATATTTAATTTTAAACAATTGGGCGATGTTACATTGTGGCGTGATCTTTGGTCTGCCGGTCATGGAGTATCTGCTGTTCATAAAGTAGAACCAATTGCAGAAATTATAGAGCAGTTAATTCGAGAATATGAAGAAGCAAAGCGATTTGTATTGACAAAATCTTCTTCCAGAGATTGAGGGAAAAAGACCCCAAAAAGACAGCTAGTCTCTAAGGTGTGGCATTAGCCCGCAATTTCCTGAAATAGCAGGCATCCGAAAATTACTTTCAGATAATAATCTGAAAAACAGAAAAGAAAGTGGAGAGAACCGAATTGGTTTTCTCTACTTCCTTCATTGTAAGGATTTATCGGACAGCTCTTTTTTCATTAAATTTAGGAATGAAACTGCATTTCTGAACGAATTCCGTATTTTTTAAGTTTTTTATAAAGCCCTGACCGGCTAATTCCAAGTTGCTTTGCTGCTTCAGAACGGTTAAAATTTGTTTTCTTTAAAATCTCCATAATAGCTTGTTTTTCGATTTCATCTAAAGTATTTTCACCAGATATTTGTTGGGCAGCAGATGGAACAACACTTGTTGGTTTGTTATATTGTGTTAATTCTTTTGGAAGGTGCTGTGGTTCAATCCAACGATCAACACCCAAATTCATCGCTCTTTCAAGTACATTTTCTAATTGTCTAACATTTCCGGGCCAACCATATTTCTCCATGAAAATAAGTGTTTCAGAAGTGATTCCTTGAACATTTTTGTTCAACTTTTTATTTAACTTTTTTATAAGGTAATTACACAAAAGTGGTAAATCGTCTAGGCGGTCTCTTAATGGGGGAAGGAGAAACGAAACAACGTCAATCCTATAGTACAAATCTTCTCGAAACGTACCATCAAGTACCATTTGTTTTAAGTTTTTATGTGTAGCTGCTATGATTCTAACATCTACTTGTTGTGTTTTAAGATCACCAATTCTTTCAAATGACCTTTCTTGAAGAACACGAAGTATTTTTGCTTGCAATGGTAAGGACATATCTCCAATTTCATCCAAAAATAGGGTTCCGTTATTAGCTAATTCGAATCTTCCTTTCTTTCCACCTCTTTTAGCTCCAGTAAAGGCACCATCGACATATCCAAAAAGTTCCGATTCTAACAATTCAGCAGGAATGGCTGCACAATTTATTTTTACAAATTCTCCAATTCTTTTTGATTCCCGGTGAATCGCTTCTGCAAATAATTCTTTTCCTGTACCACTTTCACCTTGTATTAAAACTGTGGAAACACTATCAGACGCTAGGAAAGCATGCCTTTTAATCCTATCCATATCTCGATTTTTGCTAATAATTCGATCAAATGAGTTCGATATTGGTGCGATTTTTTGTAACTCATCTTTATAGAAATTAACTTCATTTTCTAAAATTTCAATTCGTTTGATGATATCTTTCCAATCATCAATCTGACGGTAAATAATTTTTATTATAGCCCCACAAATCTTTTCGGATTGGAATATTGGTTCTTGATTTACGATGCACATCTTACCATTTATTGTTTTGACATTACTTTCAACTCTTTTTCCTGATAGGACTTTCTTGATGTCTAGAACCTTTACTTTATCGAACCAATGATGACCTACAAGTTCATCCTGAATTTCAAATAAATCTAATGTTGCGTCATTGGTATCCGTAACATATCCATTCTCATCGAGAATGACAATTGCATCATAGGAAAGTGACAGAGCATAGCCTAGAGTTTGTTTCAATTTCTTGGTATATTCTAACTCCTTTGCAAATGTCTCAAGTGTAGTAATATCCTGTAATACAGCCATTGCACCCTTTTGTTGATTTTTATTTGAAATGGGAATATAGGACGCAATAAGCGTTTTATCCTTATAAGTAATTCTGTCTAATTTTTTGAGCTCCTGATTATGAAGGGATGCATATAGATTATTTGAAATTTCTGGAATAGTAGAGGTGATCTCTTCACCTAAACTATTGTTGTTGTTGATTCCAAGTATTTGTTCCGCAGCTGGATTAAACGTCTCAATGATACCTTCAGAATTAATCGATATAACGGCAACTTCAAGATGGGAGATAAGATTACTTAACTGATTAACAAGTAAATGTTTTTCGTGTAGAAACCCACGTATAATATCTGCTTTTGATACGACTCCAAGGACTAAATTTTTTTCATCAACTACTACGCCATGTGCAACTTTGTTTAGAAGCATAATATCACGAGCATGATCCATGGGTGCATTGGCGTCGATTGTGACGACATTTTTACGAATATTTGGGAGAATAGGAGAATTTATACTAACGCCTTTCATGATTTCTCTTAGGATCGAGTTTTTACTAATAATCCCTTCTAATTTTCCGGATCCACTAATAACACAACCAATCTCAAGTTCAGTGTTTAAGAATTGATTTAATACATCTTTAAATGTATCTGATGGATTAACCTTTACTATTTCTTTAGTACAGTAGTCTTTTATTCTAAACATCTATGATTTGCCACATTTTCTCTCCTATAGAGAGGAAGTGACTGCCTCCTTCCTAAGAGAATGTTAATTATAATAGCAGTTTAACATAGGGTTCAGAATAATCAAAATTATATGTGTAATTTTCGGAATCAACTGTCCACCAATTAGCTACATGTGTCTACATTATCGCCACCAAAATGTACTACTGATCAGAATGTTATTAAAAAACAAAAAAAATAAAGCAACTTGAAAAAGACACGTAAAACGATATTTGTTTTTTAGATCGTCTAAAGCTGGCACAGTAATTGCAATATAAAGAATTAAGTAATTAAATTTTTTCAAAAGGAGAAAAAAACTTATGAAGTTTAAGAAAATTCTAATTGCTAATCGAGGTGAGATTGCCTCTAGAATTATTCGAACTTGTAAAAGATTACAAATTCAAACGGTTGCCGTATATTCAGAGGCAGATATAAATATGCCATATGTAAAGGAAGCGGATGAATCTGTTCTGATTGGTCCTCCGCAAGTAGCAGCTAGTTATTTGAATTACAGTAAAATACTGGAACTATCGAAGGGGTTAAATGTTGATGCAATTCACCCAGGATATGGGTTTTTATCGGAAAATGCAGAGTTCGCAAAGGTTTGTCAAGAAAATGGAATTTGTTTTATAGGTCCATCTCCAGAGGTTATTTCCTTAATGGGCAGTAAAATCAATTCTAGAAGGAAAATGGAGGAAGCTGGGGTTCCAGTCGTTCCAGGAAATTCAACAGGTCTATCTTCCCTAGAGGAAGCTAAAATGATAGCGGATGAAATTGGTTATCCGATCATGTTGAAATCAAGTGCAGGTGGTGGTGGGATTGGAATGAGTTTAGTTTCCACGCATCAAGAACTTGAAAAAATCTTTGATTCCACACGGACTCGCGCAAAAAACTATTTTGGTGATGATGCTGTTTTTATAGAAAAATATATTGAAAACTCAAGACATATTGAGGTTCAGATTGCCGCTGATAAGCTAGGAAACTTTCTTCACCTATTTGAGAGAGAATGCTCCGTGCAAAGGAGGAACCAAAAGGTCATTGAAGAAAGTCCATCACCATTTTTATCAGATTTAGATCGAGAAGAACTTGTAACTGCCGCTTTAAAAGGTGCTAAGGCAATTGGTTATGAAAACCTTGGAACAATGGAATTTATTTTTGATAGTAATTCCAACTTTTACTTTTTAGAAATGAATACGAGGCTCCAAGTAGAACATCCCGTTACAGAAGCCATTACAGGGTTGGACTTGGTTGAATGGCAGATTCGTATTGCTGCTGGTGATCCGCTTCCAGTTTCCCAAGAAGAAATCAAAATGAAAGGAAACTCCATCGAATGTAGGATTTATGCAGAGGACCCTGTACGCTTCTTCCCTTCACCAGGAACGATTGAAAAACTGTCTTGGCCTGAGGTAGATGCACGGATTGATGCTGCTATAAAAGAAGGTAGTGTTGTATCTTCCTATTATGATCCTATGATTGCAAAAGTGATTGTTCATGGTGATAACCGCAAGCAGGCTATAGGAAAAATGGAATCAGCATTAAAACAGACGGAGATTGTAGGGATCAAATCAAATATTCCAATTTTACAAGATGTTATACAAAATGAAAGATTTATTAGTGGCAAATATTCCACGCAACTGATTCAACTAATCCAAAAAGAAAATACTTTAATGTAGGTTTTGATGAAAAATTGAAACACAATACAAAATGGTACAATACTTGCATTTAAACTATATAAAGCAATGAAAAAGGAGAGGTTCAGATGGTAGTTCAAAGATCGACAATGAGTGGTAGCTTATGGAAGCTACATATAAAAGTAGGCGATCAGGTAGAGGCAGGGCAAGAGATTGCAATTCTAGAATCCATGAAAATGGAAATTCCAATTCAAGCCGAGGGTTCTGGCACAATTACAGAAGTATACAAAATTGAAGGCGATTTCGTTCAGGAAGATGAGGTTTTAGCGAAAATTGAGTAGTAAGAGATTTGAGGAGGTATAGGAGATGGAAGTCTATTTAGCTGAAATAACTCAAGCAAGGTCAGGGGATAAAGGAAATATTAGTGACATTTCATTGTTTGCGAACAATAGACAGTTATATGAAATCTTAAAAAAAGAAATCACCTCTGAAAAAGTCAAAAAACATTTCCAAGGTCTTTGTCAAGGAGAAGTAGAAAGGTTTGAGGTTCCGAATGTGATGGCACTCAAATTTGTTCTACATGAAGCGCTTGGTGGGGGCGCGCCCTCCTCCTTAAGAATGGATAATTTGGGGAAATCAATGAGCGCTGCGTTATTAAGAATGAAGATTGATATTCCAAATGATTTATTTGAAGAGATCATAAATTAACAGACTTAGAGTTTTTGATAAAAGTAAGGATGAAAGGAAGATTATATGAAAGAGTTAATATTATGCAGACTGGAAAATAATGTGGCCATTGTTGAACTAAATGATCCGGATAGCCGCAATTCTTTATCAGAGCACCTTTGTTTACAATTAATCGATACTTTAAATGAGTTAGCCAAGAACGACGATGCCCATGTCATCTTAGTTACAGGTAGAGGAAACTCCTTTTGTGCTGGCGGAAACATAAAAGAGTTTACTAATTTTCAATTGAAAAGGGCTAGTGAAATTCATCAAGAAGGAAAAGGGACAACTGAGTTATTTAAAGTCATTACATCGATGAAGAAACCAATCATTGGAGCTATTAATGGTCATGCTCTAGGTGGAGGATTTGGATTAGCTGCTGCATGCCATTATACTGTCGCCTCTTCAAATGCAAAAATAGGAACAACAGAGATTAAATTAGGGCTATTTCCGTTACTGATCCTTCCAGTCATTATAGAAGCGATCGGAAGTAGGAAAGCATTAGAGTTAGGTTTTAGCGGATAGATTCTAACAGCAGAAGAGGCAAAAGAGTATGGACTTGTTAATAAAGTAGTAGAACCAGAAAATGTCATGGAAGAGGCTCTTCAATTTGCTAAGGAACTTGCTGCCGCAAGCCCACTAGCGCTAAAGGTTGGAATGGACTGTTTCGTGAATACGCGTGATATGGAATGGAATAAGAAATTTGATTACGCAAATACTCTTCGAATTATTGCTTACCAGAGTGATGATTTAAGAGAAGGTGCTTTATCCTTTTTAGAAAAACGTCAACCACAATGGACAGGAAAGTGATTTAGTTAAACGAGGAGGCTTATCAATGTCAAAACATATTCGGATTGGAGCTGGTATGGGCTATTATGGGGACACAATTTTACCAGCTGTTGAAATTGCTAAAAGAGGGAATGTTCAATATATTTGCTTTGATGATTTAGCTGAATTAACAATGGCGATTTTAGAAAAAGATCGAAAAAAAGATCCTACTATGGGCTATACGAAGGATATTTCACAAACTATGAAATTACTGCTTCCAGAATGCTTCCCCAAAGGGATCAAGTTAATTACGAATGCAGGGGGAATCAATCCAGAAGGAGCAGTAGAAGAAGTTAAGAATATTGCAAAATCATTGGGAATGGAAGATATAAAGATTGGATTGGTCAAAGGCGACAACATCTACGAAAGATTAAATGAAGTAAGTCCGTATTTTCATCAAAAGGACTCAGAAGAATCCTGGGAAACTTACCGAGACAGAATGTTATTTGCATCAGTTTATCTAGGTGCTGAGCCTATTGTTGAGGCACTAAAACAGGGAGCTGACGTTGTCATTACTGGAAGGACAACAGATACTGCACAATTTGCTGCTCCGTTAATTTACGAATTTAATTGGTCATTCGATGATTGGGATAAAATTGCTTCAGGTATTCTTGTAGGGCATTTATTGGAGTGTTCAGGACAAGTGACTGGAGGAAACTTCACGGGTGACTGGTGGAATATTGATGATTTAGATACGATTGGATATCCAATTGCTGAAGTATCAGAAGATGGTTCCTTTATTGTTACGAAAACAGAGGGAACGGGTGGAAGGGTTACGATTGACACTGTGAAGGAGCAGTTTCTTTACGAAATTCATGATCCTTCTAGTTATATCACTCCTGATGTTATTGCAGATTTTTCATCGGCTGTTTTTGAGGAAGTTGGACCAGATCAAGTGAAAATTTCTAATATTAAGGGAAAGCCGGCGCCCCCTACTTTAAAAGTATTAATGGGGTATGAAAATGGCTGGGCTGCAGAAGGAATGTTGGGATATTCGTGGCCACATGCTCTAGAAAAGGCTAAAAAGGCAGAAGAGATTTTACGAAGGCAAATCGATCGACTCCAAATTAATGTAGAAGAAATTCACGCTAGTTATATGGGATACAATTCCCTTCATGGTCCACTTGCACATGAGATTGATACAAATTTACTAAATGAAATATATTTACAATTTGCGATACGGACAAATGAGAAGTCAAATGCTATTAAATTTGGAAAACTGCTTTCCCCATTAGCTGTAAATGGCCCACCTTTTGGGGGGGGTGGACTAGGAAAAGGAGGAAAACCTCGACAATTATTAGGAATCTACTCCTGTTTGGTAGATAGGAACGTAATCGAGAAGGATACAACAGTAGAAATTATTACGATTTAGGAGGTAGGACTTAATGACTGTAAACACTGAAACTTTTAAATTAACAAATGAAGAAAAAGAAAAGAATATTCTCTCCGAGAAAGAGAGGATTAAACAAGGTGGAGGGGAAAAATATCGAAATCGTGTAAAAGAACAAGGCAAACTATTAGTTAGAGAAAGACTTGAACAATTGTTAGATGAAGGATCCTTTCGTGAAGAGGGAATTTTAGCTGAAGCGTTAAAAGGGGATTTAGCTGCTGATGCCATGATTACAGGTTTAGGGAAAATAAATGGCAAGCTAGTAGCTTTCTTGGCAGCAGATCCTACTGTAAAAGCAGGGTCTTGGGGAGCAAAGTCAGTTGAAAAAATGATTAGAATCCAAGAATTAGCAATGAAGCTAAAAATTCCAATGATCTATATGTTGGATTCGGCTGGCGGAAGAATCACAGACCAAATAAAAATATTTCCTGGTAGAAGACATAGTGGAAAGATCTTCTATAATCAGGTGAAAATGTCTGGTATGATTCCTCAGATTTGTATTAATTTTGGTCCTTCACCTGCGGGTTCAGCTTATATTCCGGCTTTCTCTGATTTAGTCATTATGGTAGATAAAAAAGCAAGTGCATATTTAGGATCTACTCGAATGGTTGAAATGGTTATCGGAGAAAAAACAACGATGGAGGAAATGGGTGGAGCTAGGATGCATTGTTCCACAAGTGGCCTTGGAGATGTATTAGCGAAAGATGATGAAGATGCAATTGAGATTACGAAAAAATATTTGTCATATATGCCTCAAAACTATAAAAATCCACCTGAGACGATTGAGGCTGTTCCTCCAAAGGAAGGGAGAGAAATTAAAGATATCATCCCGGAAGATATGAATAAACCTTATGACATGCATGAATTAATTGATCGTGTTGTTGATGAAGGCAGTTGGTTTGAGGTAAAGAAGCTGTTTGCGTCTGAGCTTATTGTTGGCTTTAGCCGTATTGGCGGGAAAGTGGTAGGAATTGTAGCAAACCAACCAAAAGTAAAAGGCGGTACCTTATTTGTAGATTCTGCAGATAAAGGTGCTCGATTTGTAACACTTTGTAATCCCTTAAATATCCCATTATTATTTTTGGCCGATGTCCCAGGG
>JAEWMK010000485.1 GCA_023457235.1 Bacillota bacterium | reverse complement strand
TGAGTATGCTAAAAATCGATCATTTAAGGCTAAAGCGATCATGAAGGAAATAGAAAAAGACGATGACGATGACTTCCTTGATGAATTATTTGAAACAAGGAGATCCCAGAAATGACGATGCGTAAAGGGAAAGTGATCGTCGATACTAATTTGCTGATGCAAGCCTTAGACTATAGGAAATATGACGTTTTTGATTGGATAGACCATGTGTACGAAAATATTTATGTCCACATTGAAGTGGTTAATGAATTTAAGATAGAGTCGGAAAGAAAGTCAATTCTTGGAGTTATAAAAGACAGAGGTTGGATATTATTTGATCATAATGATCAAAACTCCCTTCCGGAAGAACATAAATCATTATACTGGAACTATGTTAATGAAGTTCGCGTGGGATTTGAAAATTTAAAAGCCAAAAAAGAAGCACAGGGCAGAGTGCCTAAAACAAGTAATAATATAGGTGAGATTCATTGTATCGCTTTAGCTCAGTTAATATCAGGCAATATTATAAGTAGTAATGATTATGAAATCCGTGAGGTTATATCGGATGAAAATATACGAGTTTATTCAGCAGATTTAGATGAAGATATTCACCTAGAACAAGATACAATAGAAGATTTTTGTGTCTATTGTGTACAAGCTAATGTAGCAAAGCCTAGTACAGTTATAAAATTCTTTAAGGTATGTCACAGTAGCGATTCGAAAGAAAAATTAGAGGAAAAGGTTTCACTATTAAAGAATAGTTTAAGAGTACTTTTATTAGAATAATAATATATAGCCATACTACATTTCATCAATTCCGTATATTTTAGAGAAGTTTAATATTAAAAAAATTACGCTGATAAGCGTTAAGGTAAATAAACCGACCTAGATATTGCAAAAAAATTGCTATATCTAGGTTTTTTTCTTAAAACTATGAATTAAGATTAATGTATAAAGTTGTAATCTGTCGAAATCTTCTAGACAGGTTTCGGGCGATGACAGAGGACTTTGTCGCAATGAAATAAGGAGGGCAACATGAATCAGAAAGTATTTATTCAGAAATCAGATGAAATATTGAATAGTATGAGCATAGAGGAATTACGAAGATGTCTGCATAATATTGCAAGAAAAACACCTGAAAGCAAGAGAGAGTCATTTCTACAGCTACTTGAAGATTGCTATGATCAAAATGTAGGAGAAGATAGTAAGGAAAAGTTCCAGTTTAAAAGATTAATACCTGATGAGAAAGTAAAAGAAAAGCTAAGTGATATAAAGAGAATTTTTACTAAAATAGAAAATGGTGAATTGTGTTTATTGGCCGAAGGATATGAAGATTATTCTAATGGATATTGGTCAAGTGATTGGGTATGGGAATATGAGGACAATGAGGGAATTGGAAGAGTAATCGAGGAAGCAGTTTTGTTTGCGCATGACTGTATGAATGATTGCAGATATGAAGAAGCAGTTGCAATTTTTAACTTGGTTATGGATACTCAAATATTTGTTGAAGATGAATGTGGTGGAGATTCTTTTGAATTAAGCCTTGAAGAAATGGTCGATGAAAAATTAGTTGGAGTAAACTTAAAGGTACTTGCATTAGACGTTCTGTATTCTAGCTACCAATTTCAAACGGCCACTCAACGTGCCAGCGTTTTGTATTCATATTTCACGTATCCCTATTTCAAAGAGGTTCATATTGAAGACATTTTCTCTATTGGTAGAGAAGAGTTAAGGGATACGGATATATTTTTGCAATCGTGGATTGATTTTCTTATGCAACAGAGCGGTGAGGTTGCAGTACGTTTGTTAAAGGAAGGTTTATTATATTATAAAGGAACGGAGGGCTTGCTGGAAATGGCGAGAAAAGGCTATAAGGAGCATCCATCCGTTTATTTGGCGGCTCTATTGGAATACGAAAAGACTCATGATTATGAGAAAATGAAAGAGGTTGGAAAAGAGGCACTTGACAGGGTAGGAAGTGATTTGAAAATACGTGGCGAAATTGCCATAAAAGCTGCCCAGGCCTCACATTGTGTTAATGATAGTGAGTTCATGAGAAAATGTTGGTATGAAGCATTTTACTCCAATTCAACGATGCCAAATTATTTAAGACTTTTTGTAGACCAAGTAGTAATAAAGGAATATAAGGGCTTAGCAAAAAAAAGAATAGAAAAATTGCATATATCTGATTGCTATAATAATCATTACATATCTGAAACATGTAAAAATAACATCACCGATTTAGAATATAGATATCTATGCTTCTTCACAGGATTTTTTGATAAAGTCCAAGATTGGTGTATGGAACAAAAAAATCCTTTGGGGTGGAGTGGCAATTTTGTCAGTCATGGATTAGATTTGATGCTATTGTATCTATATGCGGATAATGATCTGAGAAAGGCCTGTAAAAAGATAGCATTCCGGGTTTCAAACAGGATGGGATTTAATGAGAGCAAAAACCTTGTGTTCATGAAAGAAATTTCTGTATTTGAAACTGAAGTGAGCGTGCAAAAAAGTGAAGAAATATTTTGGGACATCTTTTGCTTATGGAAAGCGAATTATACAATAACTGTGAATGATATGGAGTCACATGTTAAGTGGCTGGAATCCGTAATTGATAAAAGAATAGATGGTATTGTAGGTGGAAAATTCAGAAATAAATATAGTGATGTTGCTTTATTGGCAGCCGCATTGGGAGAAGTAAAAGAGTCTCTTGGGGTGGAAATGGCAAAATATACAGTTCTAAATAGGTATTTAGAAAGATACCCACGGCACTCAAACTTTAGAGAAGCATTGAAAGAATACATTAATTAAAGGGTTTATTAAAATGCTTCAGTAACGACTGGATGAAAGGGGCAATGTGAATTGAATTCAAGAAAAAATCAGAATTCCAATACAAAAAAAGCAATACTGCGGGAATTAGAAAACTTTATAAAGACTATTCCGGAGATCGCTGATCAATTAGAGTCTAAATCAGCATTAAACAGTGCAGGTTTGGAACAGTTAACCTTTGAAAGTATATTGGGCGAATTAGAAAACGAGCAAAATAAACAAGAGTTTAAGAATAAAAAGGTAAAAGAGGAAATAACTTTGCAGATGCTGAGCACAACAAATGAATCGTTTCCGCTTAATCTAGTGAATGATTTTGACCAATTTATTAGCTATATTGAGAGCCACACTGTGCTCTTAACAAAAACAAAAGAGTATATTTCTAGAAAACACCTACCCGCAATAAATGAACAGATGTCTGTAAAAACGCATGATGCAACACTGTATACAGAACAAGAATACTACCCATTGATTCATTTTTTCTATTATCTTGCACTAAGTGGGCGCATATTAGAAAAGGCTCCGTATAAATCGAACCAATTTCAGCTAAAAGGAACAGAAAGATTGAATTTGTACAAAGAATTAACAGACACTGAAAAGTATATCTTTTTACTGGAAACCTTCTGGGTTGATACGAATTGGGCAAGGCTCAATAATAAAAGACATAATTCTTTTTCATTGTCACTTCATGAAGTATTTTCATTACTAATTGAAAAACAGCCTGGATCAACATTGGTCATTTCCGGTGAAGAGGATAGAAAAGCCTTAATGTTGAATCACATCACCTATGATTGGAATTATTTTTTCCTCTATTTCGAGTGGTTCGGTTTATGGGTTTGTGAAAAAAATCAGGAACGAATAGAAGATTACGGTACAAAAGATGTATACTTTGCCAAATCAATTACGTTAACACCTTTTGGAGCCAAGTTAATCCCTATATTATTAATTTCAAGAAACTTAAACGCTTGGAATCTTCCAAAGCGTCGAGAAGAAGGAGAGTTGAATCCACTACCGGGTTCTGTAGCAGATTCTTTGATGATCGGGGACTTGCCAGAAAAGATAAAAATAGAAATATATGGAAATGCAGAGGAGGATCAGAGTTCTCAGCTATTTCTTGAGCCGTTTGTAAGTATGTTTCCAGAAGGTGAACTGCAGCGCACTTTGCCAAGGAATAGCAAGAAATTTGAAGATGGTATTTATACATTTAAAGTATCTTTGTCAAAGAGTATTTGGCGAAAAGTTATCTTATCAGCTCAGCATACAATGGAAGATTTGAATAATATAATTCTAAGAGCATACCAATTCGATGAAGACCACCTTTACTCCTTTTTTATGGATGGCAGAAAGTGGTCTGATGATTGTATTGCATCTCCCCATGATAATGGTAGTCATCCTAATGCCGCTCGAGTTAAAATTGGTGCTGTTGGGCTACAACCTGGGCAGAGGATATTATACTTGTATGACTATGGAGATGAATGGTGTTTTGATGTAGAAGTAGAAAAAATAGAAGAAAAAAGTCAACAAATAGTTAGACCGTATGTTAGGGAAGAAAAAGGGGCAGCACCGCCACAATATAGAGATTATTAGAAGTCAACCCAGCTCAATATGATGGAGATAAGTTAATTAGACAAGAAGCCGTAGGGAGGGCAATTCCAGACGGCTAGTACAATTCAATACTTCAAGAGCAGTACAGCTCTATGGAAAATTAGTCAAGAAATAGACAATTACCTTTGGTGAGGAAGTCTATTTCTTACATAGAAAACGCCTAAAATCTTTTATAAAAAACCAAAAATTTCCCCAAACCAAGAAAATGTGACATACCATAGAGATCCCTTTTACCATTTTGCTTATTCAGTTAACCTAACACTTTGATATTTCTCGCTAGAACCTTCCAAAATTGTAGATATGCTTTCAACAGTTATCCAATCATCCATATTATCCTGCCGTACTATGGTAAGCGGCTTAATTTTTTTTACATTATCTATTTCTATTAAACAAAGATACCTTTTACCAGCCCAACGCTTTATTTGCGCATCTGTTAAGTTAAGTTTATCTTGATACTCAGAAACTACTTTTTTAGATTCATCATCTGTCATTTTTTCAGAGTTAAATACACCTTTAACTGTAGCTTGAGCTTTTATTAATCCGTCATCATTGTTTTCTATAAAATAAAGAGTTTCACCATTAACTACTCTACCATATGGTAACTTTCTGCCTGCTGCACCTCTAATTATCATTGTTTTTGACCCGTTGAGAATTTTCTCCAGAACCTTAGCCTTTGCATCACAATAAACTAAATGTTCCATTTATTCCACCTCATCCTTTTATTCTGAAATTCCAATTATTAACATTATCAATTAACTCCTATTTTACCATTTATTAAACAACATAACGTTGAAAAATTTGGAACTTTTGTGAAACTAAACTGCCCTTTACTTGAAAATTTTTGAATAACTTCTGATCTATCAATGAAGAAACATTATTGTAAATAGTTGGTTTTTCTAATAAGCTAAAATTAACATTTATTTAGGGAGGGATTTGCTGACATGGAGGAAAAAATCAAGGAGCTTACTCTGTTATTACTATACCTAACATCATGGAGGGAAAATGATCTTCCAGGGGAAATGAGAAGGAGTTGGAAAGGATATTCATTTGATGCTCTAAATGAATTAACTGATGAGGATTTGATTCGAGGGAGTATTCGTTCCAAATCAGTTTACTTAACCGAAGCTGGTATTAAAGTGGCTGAAGAATTAATTAAAAAGTACCTAGGGGAAAAAGAAAATAATTGACTGGCTCTTGAGCAGAATTTGTGGTTTACGGAGATGTATATAAACCAACCGGTGCGCGAAAAGGTATAGATTTTATTTCACTTTCAAGAAGGTATGAGCATAGAGGAACTCTAATGTATAATATAAGTATAGTAAATAATTTTAGTTGTCAATAAATTTAACAGATAAAAAAAGCAAATTTCAACTCAAGCCATATCGGAAATGTTGTGGTGTTGAAAAGATAACTGTAAAACAAAAATAAACATTTCTCAGTAAAAATATACATTGCAGATTTTTAAATTTTTTTAAATTAATTAAAGTAGTTGAAAAAGGGGAGAAAACTATGTCAAAAATCGGAAGAAATGATTTATGTCCTTGCGGAAGTGGTAAAAAATATAAAAAATGTTGTATGGGTAATGATGAACAACTAGCGGTGAAACAAATTGTACTAGCCCCTAATCACACCCTCCTTACATATGAAAAAGTAAACGAACTGAGTACGGAAGAAATAATTAACGAGTTGGAGAAAATAGGAATCCCCTTTATTCAAGAAACATTTTTGAAAGATATCGAAAAGTTCTACTCTGCTCAGGATCTTTCAGAAAACTGGTTCAACAAGTATATCGTTACTGCAAAGGGAAGGGATGAAGACTTCCCGTGGCTTGCAGCTTGGATTTTATGGGAGAGATTGGCTCCGGCGAATAAACTATCTATGGAGCAAATGAGTGATTTAATTGATCGTGGTTTTGAGTATTTAGATCAAAATAATTCTATCGAAACATGCAATACTTGGTTAAAAGTTTGGGATGCAATTAAGGAACGAATCAACCCTTCGTTCAAAAATCTAGATTATTTGGACAAGCATTACAAGAGCAGCTTTTTTATAAGGAACTTTTGCCAAGACTTAGAAACCGAGCTTCATAATGCAGGCTTGGATAATTCCGCCTATTTTGAAAAAAGAATTAACTATTGTCAAGAGTTTTGTGACTTTTTCCCAAATGAAAGTGAGCTGATCATTCATAATATGCGATGTGCCATTGCAGAATCTTACGCAAGACTTGATCAATATAGAGAAGCTGAATTAGCGTTTGAGAAGTTAGTGCAGGAATTTCCAAACAATCCTTGGGGCTATATTGGCTGGGGGGATATTTTCTTCTTTGGTGGTAGAAAGGATTTTGTCAAAGCAAGGGAATTATATAAAAAGAGCTTGGCGATTGCAAAGGATAAGATGGATATTGAAGCAATAAAAGACAGGCTTGAAGATCTATAGAAAGAATTGTAAATGATAGGGTGAATCTAATGTTAATTCAATGTACAAAGGCTTTGCTTGATAGGATAGGAATAAAGGGAAGCGAATTGGCCTCTCCTGAAGACCATGAGCAACTCCCAGCTAGTTTAATGGCATGGCATGCCAATTTTGTCAGCATTGACAGAAGAAAGGCCATCGTTTTGATGAATAATGAAACAAGATATCCCATTGTTATATATCGCCCAAACAAAAAGGACTTTTCCGAAATTAGGGAATTAATTCTTGAAGCAATTACGGAAGCCTTGCGTATGGAAGGTGTCCGTAAAGAAGTGATTGAGGCTTATTTGGCTAAAGCCGGGGAGATTTCTTTTTCTAAAACTTCTAGTAGAAGTATGGTCGCAAAGATGAATAATACTGTGCGTGAAGTAGAGTTTATGGGGGATTATTTAGACGAAGAAGCAAAGATTCAAAGATATATAAGCTTGGTTTCGGGTAGATTAATTCAAATATCTGGAACTAATGAAGGATTCTATCCTTTCAAGAAAATGCTTGAATATCTTGGCAGTGTTTCGGGTCTTGATATCGACGAGGTTCTAGATATTGACCTTTATCAATTGAAAATCCAAATTAATCTAGAGGGCCATGACATTTGGAGACGGGTTCTTGTGCCAGCAACTTATTCCTTCAGGCATCTTCATAAAATCATTCAAACCGTTTTTGATTGGCAAAATTATCACTTGCATGAATTTGTTGTGGAAAGAGCAGAGAATAAGCCTATCAAAATATTGATGGATGACGATCCGGAAACAATGGAATATTTAGATATTGATGAATTTGATATTAGACAAGAGCGGTTTGTTTCACTTAAGGATATCTTTCCGGAATACAATGAAGTCATGTATGAATATGATTTTGGAGATGCATGGGAGCATACTATAACACTTGAAAAAATTGTAAAATCCAAAACATTCCAAGCTGCATATTTAGACGGGAACGGGGAAAGACCTCCAGAAGATGTGGGAGGGGCTTGGGGCTTTGAAGAATATTTGGAAATTATGGATGATGAAAAGCACCCGAGACATCAAGACATGAAAGCATGGGCAGAAAGTCAAAAAGAAAGAATGTTAAGTCCGGAAAAGATCAATCAGCGGCTTAAGCATGTTACCAGCGGATCTGGATTTTCGACAATTGTCATTTAAAGATTAGTCCTAAGGTTAGCTGACAAGCCACATCGACTGTGCGGCCATCTTATCTGAAGATTCATAATAAAAAATAGAAACTTCCTAACCAAAATAAGCATTTCTGTTTCAGACTCAGTTTTCGGTAAGATAAACTTTTCCGATTTCAGGGTCTTTTTTTGGTACAAGCTTTGAATAAAATTCAATAAACTCGTTTTAGTTGTTATTATGATACCAATATATAAGTAAATACATTGAGATGTGGAAATGGATTTTCCATTGCTCGTTCCTTTACATCGACATATTGGTCAATTTTACTTCCTTTTTCTAAGGCATCTATAAAACGATCTACCTTGTCCACCGTCTTCATATAGCTCACCTCACCATATTGTTTTTTATTTCATTTTACGGAAAATATTGATAAATAACCAGAGTAGCTAGCCTTTTTCCAAGTGTACCTGTGTTTAATAATAAGTTATTATGATATAAGTGTAAAAGAAGTGGATTACTTGACCTTATATTTTCTGGAAGGATTTGAATTTATTATGATAGATAATTTTTGGCGTGATTTACCACGGCCATTTTTTGTACTTGCACCTATGGAAGATGTGACGGATGTTGTTTTTCGTCACGTAGTAAGTGAAGCCGGTCGACCGGATGTATTTTTCACAGAGTTTACAAACTCGGATAGCTATTGTCATCCAGAGGGCATGAAAAGTGTGCGTGGCCGTTTGGTTTTTACAGAAGATGAACAGCCAATGGTGGCACATGTTTGGGGGGATAATCCCGA
>JAEWMK010000484.1 GCA_023457235.1 Bacillota bacterium | reverse complement strand
ACGCTACCCTGAACAAATGACATATAAAGACGGTGAAGTATGGATGGATGAAGGTCATGATACAAAATTCGGATAAACAAGCAATTTACGAACAAATCAAAGGACACCCCTTTTTTAAAGGGGTGCCTTTCCATGAAGCAAAAAAACTAATGGATGAATGTACTATAAAGCAATACGGAACGAATGAACTCATTTATCAAGCGAGCCAGCCACGTGAAGGACTATTACTTCTATTAAAAGGGTTAGCAGAAGTGTATATTTTTGCCGATGAAGATAAGTTGGAAGCACTAGAGATTTTGTCAAAGGGCGAATTAATCGGGTTTTCAAGCCTCGCTAATTTTTTAGGTGTAGCGAAGTCGGATAAATACGAAGAAATGGTTCGTGTAAAAGCATTGGAACCATGCCTTGGTGTCCTTATTCCGTTTTCAGTCCTAGAGAAGCGCTGGGAGGATGTTGGTGTCCGTGATTATTTGCTGCAACAAAGTGCGATGCGCTTGAAGGATGTCTACACATCCCTTGCCGAACAGGTAAAAATCACTCGCCGGACCGGAGAAAGTGACCGTTTCATCGTGCGTGTCCAAGACGTCATGTCACCATTAGTCGCTGTTTCTGGACAGGCAACCGTTCAGGAGGCTGCCATTAATATGAAGAATCACAAATGTGATGCTGTCCTTGTATTGGAATCCGGTCACCTAGCGGGTATTTTAACAAAATCAGATCTCGTAAATAGAGTCTTGGCAAAATCAAAGCCTTATAATCTACCAGTTGAACGGGTGATGACAAAAAATCCGTTAACCATCTCCCGTCTTGAATTCTATTACGCGGCGTTGCCGAAGATGGTGCTTGAGGGGTACAAGCATCTTCCGGTCGTTCATGAAAAAACAGAGGAAGTTGTTGGTATAGTCTCGTTAGGAAACCTGCTGCGTAAGAAGAATGAAAGTTTAGTAAAAACCGTTCGTGATATTGAAAAAATAGATGAAAACAATTTGCCGTCTATTAAACAAGCAATATATAAAATTTTGGATACTATAATTAACGACAAAGTGCCAGTTTCGCATATTTTAGAAGTAATCACCGAATTGAACGATCGCTTGGCTGTTCGTTGCGTCCAACTAGCTGTCGAGTCCTTACGGGTGAACAAGGGGCTAACACCACCTGTGAAATTCAGTTGGTATATGGTGGGCAGTGCCGGTCGTAGTGCACAATTCATGATGACTGACCAAGATCATTTCCTTGTCTATGAAAATGGTGAAGAAGGTCAGCGCGAATTAATTGAAGATTATTTTAGCTTACTGGGAGAAGAAATCGTTGCCTATTTAGAGCGGGGCGGATACGTCCGTTGTATCGGAAAAATGATGTCCAACGAACCAGTTTGGCGAGGCTCCGTTAAAACATGGGAAACACGACTGCGTCAATGGATGCTGCAAGCGACAAATGACAATATCATGCTTGCCCAAAACTTTTTCTCGTACCGCTATTTATATGGAAGCTTACGCCTAAATAAAAAATTCGAAACAGCGATCACCGAGCAACTCGAACGCTCGAAAATCTTTTTATACCGGATGGCCCAAGTCGAAAAAGAACACCAAGTCCCAACACTAGGTCAACCGATCCTATCGCTCTTCAAGCTTGACCGAAAGCAAATTGATATAAAAAAAGAAATCCTATTTCCGTTTTATCATAGCTTGCAAATACTATCACTGTCCCATAGCATCTTTAGCGGGGCACCAATCGAACGCATAGACCAATTAGTACAGAAAAAAATCATTACCGAAAACCTGGCAACAGACCTAAAAACAGCATTCAATGAAGTCATGTCGATCTATGTCAAACAAAAATGGAGCCAATACCAGCGTGGTGAACCAACATCATCAGTCCTAACATTCACACACCTCACCACAAGAGAAAAAGAAGAACTCATGCTCACGCTGAAAACCGTCCGCGAACTCCAAAGCCTAATGCTGACGGAGTTTTCGATTTAAACTGCGGTGTAAGAGCCGCAGTACCCAAAAGCCGCAGTTCCCGACCCCATGGCTCCGGGCAGGAGAACCCGACCCTGTGCCCCATTTATAACGCCCTTGTTTTGGAAACAGAACAAAATCATGTATAATAACAAGCAGTAAAAAATCTTAATACAATTAGAGGTGAGTAGTATGAAAAACATCATTATAAAAATAATGTTACTAGTATTTGTCGTCATCATTGGCCTAGCTGCCTGTGGTAATAAGGAGGCAGAACCGGAAAAGGAAGTACCACCACAAACAGAACAAGCGCAGGAAGAGGAAGTGGAATTTAATGAAGGACAAGCCAGCGGGTTTACTGAGGAGCAAAAATTTGCGGCAGGTCGTGAACTATTAGATATCTGGTATGTCAAACGATTAAGTGCTGAAAATAAGGAAGAACTTGATCCTGTCCGTGAAATCTTTAAAGACCCCGAGGGATTTAAAAGCGGAATTGAAGTGTTTTTTGAAAACGGAATCGCCGGAAAGTTTAAAGACATCACTTTACAATTAGACAAAGAAAGAACAGTCGATATAAGGCCAAAAGTTTTTTATTACGAGACTGAGGCTACAGTTTCAAGCGTAAATAAAGACACTGGTGCGAAAGAGTCATTTAAAGAAATGGTAAAAATGATGATTGAACAAAATGATGCCGGTAAATTCCTTATCCATGATCTTCAAGGATCGATGATTGAGTAAACTCCATAGGAATCCATTTATTGAGAGCTTGCGTTAACTAGGGCTCTCTTTTTTTGATCTCAATGGGCCAGAGTAATTAATAGATAATATTGGGGGTAGAGATTATATGAGTTGGTTTACAGGTTTGCAAGTTCCTGCACAGGTTGCAATAATAACGGGTGGTATAGCCATTATTAATATGATAGTTACATGGTTAATTGCTAGAAAAAATGCAATAAACACACAGCAAATTGCAGCAGAAACAGCTTTAACGACTTTACAAGTAAGTAATAAAAGTAATGAAACTCTTGAAAAGAGGCGCTTTATTGATGCGATTAGTATGCAGAGAATCGAATGGATAAATAATCTAAGACATGCTTTTGTTAGTTTTAATGAATTAATGTCTAAAAGAAAAATATTAATATTTGAATCCAAAACTTCACCTAGACAAGATATGTTAACTTTACTTAATGACAATACTGTAGAGTTATTTGCATCTAAAAGTAATATTGAATTGTATTTAAATCCAACAGAGTTCTTTTCAGAAAATTTAAGTATTTATTTAAATGAAATACTTGAAATTTTTGGAGGCATAAAAAATTCAGATGATAATTCCTTATATCGTGAAACCGTTGATACAATTCATTATATTGAGCAAGTTATCTTAAAAGCTGAATGGAGAAGAATAAAAGAAGAAACTAAAAAAGGAGAACAACTCTCTAAGGAAGAAATGAGTGAGATTTTCGATGAAGTTGCAAAAGAAATTGATTTAAAAATATTTAAAAAGCTTAAAAAGGATAATCTTGAACAATAGGACCCAAATGTATACAAAATATATATTAATTCATGATATTCCCGTATTAATGCTCTATTGTACCAATCATAATTTCTTTCTAAAAATACGATTGAACAAAATGATGCCGGTCAGATTGTTATCCAGGATCGGATTGATGGTTGAATAAACTTTATAGGAATCCATTTATGAGAGCTTGCGCTCTCTTTTTTTGGTTTCAATGGACCATAGTTCCCGACCCCATGGCTCACCACACACCGACCCCGCGGTTCCAGCACACCCACAAAACGAGCCGCAGAACCCGACCCCATGACCCAAAAATAAAATAATTCTAACAATTCCCTTGTCCCTATTGACTTTTAAGCATAATACCACTTGTTCGCTAATAAATATATACAAACCATGTTTAGAGAGTGTTTGAGGTGAGCGCATAAAGTGAGTCTCATTTCGCACTTCTCACATCCAATTTAGGGAGGCGAGTGGTGTGCACGATTACATCAAAGAGCGTACTATCAAGATTGGCAAGTATATCGTGGAGACGAAGAAGACAGTTCGCGTCATTGCGAAAGAATTTGGCGTTTCCAAAAGTACTGTCCACAAAGATTTGACAGAACGACTTCCAGACATTAATCCCGAGCTAGCAAACGAAGTAAAAGAGATACTCGATTATCATAAATCAATTCGACACTTACGGGGTGGTGAAGCAACAAAACTGAAGTACAAATCGGATAAAACCGATGCTGAGGCAGACAGCACCGAAGTACAGATCAGATAATGCAAAAAGTCCAATAAATTCCCAATGAAATTTCCGATAAGAAAAACACGATATTTACCCACGATGGCAAATATCGATGTTTTTCTTATACTATAATCCATAAAAATTAGACTTTATAGTACAAAAAATGACAGGCCCTATGCGAATATGATACAATATGATATTAGAGAAAAGTATCGGTCCATCTAAATGGAATGGTTTAAGGAGGATAATAATTAATGATAGCTAGGGATATCGGAATTGATTTGGGAACGGCTAATGTGCTGATCCATGTGAAAGGGAAGGGTATCGTTCTGAACGAACCATCCGTTGTTGCGATTGACCGTAACACTGGTCGCGCATTAGCTGTTGGTGAAGAGGCAAGACGTATGGTAGGTCGTACACCAGGAAATATTGTTGCAATTCGCCCATTAAAAGATGGGGTCATTG
This sequence comes from Bacillota bacterium, assembly GCA_023457235.1. Classification (GTDB taxonomy): domain Bacteria; phylum Bacillota; class Bacilli; order Bacillales; family Bacillaceae_J; genus Schinkia. Next base: position 1,530 of record JAEWMK010000484.1, on the reverse strand, counting down.
CCGATTTTGATGTAACAGAATCAATGTTGAAGTATTTTATTGAAAAAATCAATGTGAAAGGCTTTTTATCAAAGCCTCGGATGTTAATTTGCTGTCCAACGAATACAACGTCGGTGGAAAGAAAAGCAATCAAAGAAGCTGCTGAAAAAAGCGGCGGTAAAAAAGTATTTCTTGAAGAAGAGCCAAAGGTTGCTGCAATTGGCGCAGGGATGGATATTTTCCAGCCTAGCGGAAACATGGTTGTAGATATTGGCGGTGGAACAACAGATGTTGCCGTGCTTTCAATGGGCGATATTGTCACCGCCTCTTCTATTAAAATGGCTGGGGACAAGTTCGATGCAGAAATACTGAATTATATCAAAAGAAAATATAAGCTGTTAATTGGTGAACGAACATCTGAAGATATCAAAGTCAATGTAGCAACTGTATTTCCAGGTGCACGTAATGAGGAAATTGATATTCGCGGTCGTGACATGGTCTCAGGTCTTCCACGTACAATTACAGTTTATTCACAAGAAATCGGGGAAGCACTACGTGAATCAGTGGCATTAATTGTACAAGCTTCAAAAAGTGTGTTGGAACGCACGCCACCAGAGTTGTCAGCGGACATCATTGACCGTGGTGTAATCCTAACAGGCGGTGGCGCATTGCTTCACGGTATCGACCAACTGTTAGCAGAAGAATTAAAGGTTCCTGTACTCATTGCAGAAAATCCAATGGATTGCGTGGCAATCGGAACAGGCATCATGTTAGATAATATGGATAAACTTCCAAGTAAAAGATGGGGCTAAACTGGTCGATATAAAATGGGACAAGGGGTCGGGTCCTGTGGCTCAGCGGATCCTGCGACCTAAAAGGGACAGTGAACCCCAAATGGGACCAGAGAACCCGACCCTCTGTCCCAATCTCGAAGGGAGAGAACAAAATGCTCCGAGGTTTCTATACAGCGGCAGCGGGCATGATCTCACAGCAACGCCGCCAAGAAATGTTAACAAATAATTTAGCAAACGCCAATACACCCGGATTCAAAGCGGACCAAGGTTCAATGAGAGCATTCCCGGAAATGCTAATCACAAGCATGAACACGGAAACGTTACCTGTAAAAAAACGCTATCAGCTAAATGGCACCAACATAATTGGACCTATTAATACTGGTGTCTATATGCAGGAAGCTCTACCGAAATTTAAACAAGGCGATATCCAAGAAACTGGTAATCAAACAGACCTTGCTTTAATTGATGGTAACCTTCCAGTCAACCCTGAGACAAATCGCCCGGGTGCGCTTTTTTTTCAAGTCCTTGATACAAACGGTGAGCCGCGTTATACTCGTAATGGAAACTTTACGGTAGATGGCGAAGGATATCTAACAACAACGGACGGTTATTATGTAACGGATACTTTTGGGGATCCCCTTATGATCTTTGGTGATGATTTTACCGTTACAGCGGATGGACGATTTTTCGAAGATGGCGAGGATACAGGTCAACAGATTGGAATCGCATATGCGGAAGATCCGGGACAACTCGTAAA
>JAEWMK010000483.1 GCA_023457235.1 Bacillota bacterium | reverse complement strand
GTATCTAACAGCTCAGTGTTTTTGTCTTTTTCATATTGAATAAGAGAACCTAAGTATTGGTTTACAAATAGCTTTGCCGAATAGGGATCCTGAATATTATTAAGGACAGCATACGGCCCAATATTTTCATAGGTTAAAAGCCCATTATGAGAAATATTATTTCTTTCTAACACTTTTATGACTTGAACGGCTTGTTTATAACGTGAATAATAGTCACTGATCGTTTTAGCCGTCTGGCTAATCCCTAGATAAACATTCACGTCTTGCTGAGATTTTGCTAATTTTTCTACATATTTATATATTTCTTCCCAATAGCCACTCTTTGTTTTCAATACTCTTTCGGGGGCAATTAATACAACATAGTCATCCTTGCGCCCCACTGAAAGATCTGGGTCAATTCTTATTACATTCTCTCTAATAAAATCCAAGATTCGATTTTTTGCAGTTTCTTGCACAAGAATATCTTGTTCAAGATCATTATTAGCTGGATTCATGCCTATAAAAATAAGACCTAATTGATTTGCTTCACGTAAATTTAAATTGGAAATACTAGAAAGTTGAATCACCTTTTTCTTATCTTCTATGTTCTCAGAAAAAAGAAGGTTGAAAAAGCTATCCTTTACATGTTCTTTCGCATCTAAAACTAATTTTTGTTTTATGAATTGAATTGCGAAAATATTAACCGAATAGTTTAATATCATTTGAGATAATGGATGTAATTCATTTTTCTTTAAATGAATACCTAAATAACCAAGAAGTTCGCCATCTCCATATACTTTCCAAAAACTAAATTCAATTCCCTCTTGGTTTACAATAAACTGTTCATAACTTTCCTTACTAGCTTGAATTTTACTTTTTAATTTCGAGGATTCAAAGATGTGATCCACAGTTAATTCCGGTATGTTAACAACTCTTTTTGAAATAGGCTGAAAAAAACGATCAAATAAGATAACGGTTCGATTAAAAATCGCTGATAGTGTATTGGTAATTCCCTGAAAACCCTCACCTGTTAGAGTTTGCTGAACTAATTCCTGTTGTTTAATAAAAAACTTTTTCAAACGTGCCTTTTCTTTCATTTCAATCTCAAACATTTTAGTGTTCTCAATCAGTACCGAAAAATAGGAGCACAAAAACTGTAGCAATTCCTTGTCTTCTTTTGAAAATACTCCACATCTTTTTTTTGCATAAAAAATTCCGATATTTCTCAAATTCACATTAAGCGGTAAACTTATTTCCTCCTGCCCCTCTTTTTCAAATGAAGGAAAATAACGAAACAGCGGAAGGTCATCATTAATCTGAATTTTTTTTGATGATATCATTCTGCCAAACGAAGGTGGGTGAAAAATAAAACTTTTATTCTTTTCATTATATAAATAGATACAAGTGAATTCAGAGTCTGTACCACTACCTGCTCTTTCAACGATATTTTTTATTAATTCACTTAAGGATAACCCTAGAAAAAGATTGTCTTTCAGCCATTCCACTCCTGTCATTTTATTTTTGTCTTTTTCCTTTTGAATGGCCATTTCAATAGATGAAGCTATGTCCTTACTAAATTCTAAGAATAATTTCTCACCATCAAAAACTAGAGGTACATTATTCTCGTATGCAATAATTATAAACCCAATACAAGCTGAATCTGTTTCTTTAATTGGAACTGTAAACCAGGTCGGATAACCTGCTGAGTGTAGGATATGAAAAATAGAACATTTTTCCTGTTCACTGAAGATAGAGTAGTGGGCTAAGCCTTCATTATAGAATCGTGGGGAGCAGGAATTAAAATCAATTGGCAACTGAGTATTTATTTTATCTGAATGACCATGCTCCGCCATAAGCTCGAATTGATCATCTTTTTTTAGGATAATGGATACATAATCACAAGAAAATCGTCTTATAAAGGCTTGGACAATATATTGTAACGTCTCTTCTACAGAATCAAATTTCACCATCTGTCTCGCAATTGTACGTAAATGACTATCAATACTTTGTTTTAATTTCTCGTGTTTTTTAATATTCATTAAACCACCTACACTCTTTTTTAAAATCTCTATACTTTCAATAAAAAAAGGACTGACCCCGAATTACTAATAATCTTAGTTAACTGGGGTCAGAAAATATCAATCTACCATTTTACCCATAGCGCTTTAGGTGAACGAGCAAACAAATTCTGTGTGATCGGCGCAATATCTCGCTTAACTAACTCCAAATTCGGCAAACGCTTACATATTTCTTCTAAAATAATCCGCATATCTAAACGTGCAAGCGGCGCTCCTACACAATAGTGAATTCCATGACCAAAGGCTAAATGATCCTTTACGTTTTCGCGATGGATATCAAATTTCTCAGGATCTTTGTATTTTCCTCCATCTCTACCAGCCGCCCCTAAAACTAATAACACATTTGCACCTTCTGGAATTTCCACGCCACCGATAGTAACAGCTTTCTTTGTTCTTCTTCTCCAATAAAAAACAGACGTATTATAACGAAGGACTTCTTCCACAGCATTGGGAATTAATTCTGGTTTTTCGCAAATTTCTTCCCATACATTCCGGTGTGTGAGCAGAGTCTGAATCGCATTTCCCGCTAACCCGGTAGTTGTCTCATGGCCAGCAAACATGAGGCTATATACAATACTTGCGATTTCATGTAAAGACAACTTATTTTCGTCTCCATTACGATATCTAATCAAATCTCCCATAAAATTATCTGGTGGGGTGTCAGCATCGGCCACTTCTCTCACCATATCCTTACAAAAGTGCCAAAACTCTACTAATCCATGTGCCTCTATTTCTTGCTCATCTTCTGGTAACTTACCAAACTGCAGCGATAGTCGATGTATGGCTAATTCTTTAATTCTGCGAACGTGCTCCATCGGAAAGCCAAGGAAAATGAATAGCACATCTGCAGGTAATTGATAAAACATCTCCTCAACCAAATCAACTTCTCTCTTGTGTTCGAAACGGTCGATGTACTCATTAACTAAAGTACGGATACCAGATTCGATTTCATTCACTCGTTTTGGTGTAAAAGCATAATTAATGGCTTTACGGATCTTTGTATGCCCTGGAGGGTCATTGCCTGCGATTGTATAAGGGTCGAAACCTCCATCTTTAAGAACCTTAAGTGCCTCTTTAGATAAGGATTGGATTGGTTCCCTAATCACCTCTGCTGAATAAGACTGTGGATCTGATAGGATTCCCTTAATATCTTCAAACTGAGAAATTACCCAGTAATTAATTTCTGAGTTATAAAACACCGGATCATTTGAGCGAATTTTTTCCCAAATTGGGTATGGGTCGGTCCAATAGTTTTGGTCAAAAGGTCTAAAGTCACTTTTCCCCCCTGTAAATGGACATTGACCGGCTGCTTTTGTATTATGTTGATCAAGATTCATAAATTGCTCCTCCTTATCGACGAAATAACCTTGGTCATATATATGATCCAGTCTTGTACAAAATTCCTCTTCATCAATTAAACTATAAGGTGTTCTTCTTAATTGAAAAAACCACCTTTCGAAAAAGGTGGTTATATATTATTTTAGAATAACTTATTCAAACTGTTCATCTGATGGTAAAGCTAACTCTTCCAGGGTCATAAGGATATTAAAAGATAATAAAATTAAAGTTATAATAGAATCTAGGTATTATTTTCATCGACACCTATAATTCAGATAATTTTTTATTATTTCCAAAATACTCTAATTTTACTCCTTCTTCTGCTTCTCATAGTCTTCTATCGTTATGATTTCCAAATTGCTTTTAGGTGTCATACAGCAGGCTAGGGCAAAGCGATTATTGAGTTCTTCGTCAGGAAGATATTCAAATGAGCGTACTAATTCGTGCTCATATTCTCCATCTAATACTTTTACTTTGCACATCCCGCACCCTCCACGTTGACATCCAGTTGGAAAAGGAATAAAGTTATCTCTTGCCGCTTTTAGAGGTGTTTGGTTCGGGCCGCAATTATATTCAAATTCTTGGCTTCTTGCCTTTAATGATACTTTATACATGATTCCTCCCCCCAATTCTATTAAGTCAATGCCTTCATAAAGGATTCAGAAAGTTCTCGTCGATGATAGAAAATACCTTGCCCAATTTTATCTTCCGTCCATGTAATCGTCGGCATATCCGGATAGGACATATAACCTCCAGCGAACGCTTCATTACGGTTCCCTGATGGATCAAAGAAGTATATGGTTTGTCCACGTGTTATTCCATGGCGAGTTGGTGTTACATCAAAGGGTACTTCATACATTGATAAAAGATCTGCCGCTTTAAATACATCATGAAGAGAATCAACTGCGAAGGCAGCATGATGTAGCTTTGCATCAGGCCCTTTAACAAACGCTAAATCATGCGCTTTATTGGTAGTAAACAAGAAGCTACCTAATAACTCCTCCCCATCTACTGTCGTAATTTTTTCACTTTGTCTAAAATTAAGGGCCTCTATAAAAAATCTCGTAACAGTTTTAAGATCATCACCAGTCAGTAAACAATGATCAAGGCGATGTGGCGCAATTCCCTTTGCTTCTAAGACCCAAGGATGAGGGTTTAGTGTTCCAACTGACGTTCCTAGAAAACCGATTTCATGATAAAGTTCACAGTGATGACCAGTTGGTAAAATAAAATGAACGGCTTCCCCTTCAGCTAATCTTGTATGACTGGAAATACGAGTAGTCGTACAGCCAAATTGTTCTATTTTTCTTTCATAATAGGCAAGATCATCAAGAGTCTCTACTTTAAACGCCATATGGGCTAAGCCCGCTTTATTAGATTTTGTTAATATTAAACTATGATGATCATATTCATCCCATGCTTTTAAGTAAACGCTATTTCCCATACGGCCAGTTTCTTCTAACCCAATAACCTTTGTATAGTATTCTACTGATTTTTCTAGGTCTAATACATTTAATTCCACACGGCCTAAACGCATCACTCTTGCCATTTATATCCCCCTAATATTGTTCTTCATACTGCCTTTGTACTATTGAATATACCTACCCGCCTCATTTTACTTTTTCTACTAATTGCAGCAGCTCCCGGTTAGGTCCGTGAAAAAAGACCATGCGCCCGCCTTCCAATGTGGGCTTTACTTCATCAGAAGTAAAGTCAATCTCCTTTTCTTTTAAAAATTGAATCGTTTCATCAATGTTATGGACTGTAAAAGCAAGATGGTTCACAATTTCTGTTTCACTGTATTCGGTAG
>JAEWMK010000482.1 GCA_023457235.1 Bacillota bacterium | reverse complement strand
GTGATAGACTATCCTAAATGATTAACATGGTAATAATTGTATTTGTTGGGGGAAAAATTTATATACTAATAGGTTCAATTGATGAAGATATCGTCTAAGAATTTATGGATTTATAAAAATGGATTTTTAGGTTTTCGGTTAAAAACAGATTTGGTTCAACAAATGAAATGGGTATATTCGAAATGAAGGAAGAAGGCTTACGGGAAGTACTGAATCCTTCTGAAATATTTTTGGAGGAACGGTCTGAAGGGGCTGCTGGTTCTATCGTTGTTGCTTCGATGGAAGGTACACGTCCAGTGTTGGTCGAGATTCAGGCTTTAATAGCACCGACTAGCTTTGGGAATCCAAGAAGAATGGCGACAGGAATTGATCATAACAGGGTGTCCCTAATTATGGCTGTTTTAGAAAAAAGAGTGGGCTTTATGTTAGGAGCTTATGATGCTTATTTAAAGGTGGCTGGTGGGATTAAACTTGATGAACCGGCAATTGACCTTGGTGTGGCTGTAAGTATTGCTTCGAGTTTCCGTGACCAACCTTCCAACCCAACAGATGTAGTATTTGGCGAAGTCGGGTTAACAGGAGAAATAAGAAGGGTTTCCCGCGTTGAACAGCGGGTCCAGGAGGCAGCGAAGCTTGGCTTTAAGCGGGTTATTATACCGGAAAGAAATATTGGCGGATGGACAGCTCCGAAGGGCATTGAAGTTATAGGCGTTTCAACCGTAGCAGAAGCATTGGATTTCACCCTAGCAAGGTAGTTAGATGCAAATTTTAGTAATCTGTCTACAAAATTGATATTTATCATCATTTCAATATAAAATAGTAAGGGAAATATTATTTTTCTGTAACGAACAATGTTTTTAAAATAGAAAAAAAGTTAATAATGATAAAAGGAGGTGAAGGAATGGTTAAAAAAATCGTTCAGCTATTTTTTATTATCGTGGGCGGAACACTCGGGTTCTTATACTTTCCACTATTTTTAGAGTTAATGAATGTAGGTAATATCGGGTGGCTTGCTTCCCCTTATGCCTGCACAGTTTACGGAGCAATTATTTTATTTCTTTCTACATTTTGGTTAACAGATTATATTGTTGGTTTAATCCGTAAGATTGAGGAATCGTTGGTAAAGGCGCCGGCGACGGATATTTTGTTTGGAAGTTTAGGATTGATTGTAGGTCTGATTGTTGCCTTTTTAATTATGATTCCTTTAAAAAGCATTAAATTCGAAGTGTTAAGCACAATTATTCCGATATTTGTAACATTGTTTCTTGGCTATCTAGGGTTTCAAACAGGATTTAAAAAGCGTGAAGAACTTATAAATTTATTTTCGCTTCCAGCACGACTTGGGGCGAAAGATAAAAAGAAGCCACAATCCAATGAGGCAGATCAAGTAGAAGAGTATATACCGGGGAAATTGAAAATCCTTGATACAAGCGTCATCATCGATGGCCGTATCGCGGATATTTGCCAAACCGGATTTTTAGAAGGCACGATCGTTATCCCACAGTTTGTGTTAGAGGAATTACAGCACATTGCCGATTCCTCAGACGCCTTAAAACGAAATAGAGGCCGCCGTGGCTTGGATATTTTGAATCGCATACGAAAAGAATTGGCTATTAATGTGGAAATTTATGAAGGTGATTTTGAGGAAATCCAGGAAGTTGATAGCAAGCTTGTAAAATTGGCAAAGGTCACTTCCGGTATTGTTGTTACAAATGATTTTAACTTAAATAAGGTTTGTGAATTGCAAAATGTTTCAGTTTTAAATATTAATGATCTGGCCAATGCGGTAAAACCGGTTGTTCTACCAGGCGAAGAACTAAATGTACAGGTTATAAAAGATGGGAAAGAGTATAATCAAGGGATTGCTTATCTTGATGATGGTACGATGATCGTTGTCGAGGAAGGTCGAGATTATATCGGTAAGCGCATTGATGTTCTAGTCACTAGTGTCCTTCAAACTTCAGCAGGACGAATGATTTTTGCTAAGCCCAAGGCTTTAGAGAAAGCACTATAATGACTTTATGAAAACAATAGTATAAGGTGAAGACGAATGGACTATTATGTTGTAATACCTGCTGCAGGGCAAGGGAAAAGAATGAATGCAGGGATGAATAAGCTTTTTATTCCCTTAAATAAAATACCTGTCATTATTCATACTTTAAATGTGTTTGACCAAGATAAAAACTGTAAAGGTGTCATCCTGGCCGTTAATGAAAATGAGGTAACTCTATTTATTGAACTTATTCGCAAATATCATATTAAAAACGTTCTTAAAATAGTAAACGGCGGGAAAGAGAGACAAAACAGTGTCTATAACGGATTAAAGGCCGTACCGGATGAAGATGCTATTGTCCTTATTCATGATGGGGCAAGACCGTTTATTAAACAATCGATTATTCATGAACTTGTAAATAGTGCCTCTAGAAATGAAGGAGCCATTGTCGCGGTACCTGTGAAGGATACGATTAAAGCAGCACGGAACAACATAGTAGAAAAAACAGTGGAGCGTTCAAGCTTGTGGTCGGTGCAAACCCCACAAGCTTTTCGTCTTTCTGTTATTTTAGATGCACATGAGAAGGCGCTTGACGATCAATTTCTAGGTACGGATGATTCAAGTTTAGTGGAGAGATTAGGGAAAAAAGTACATATTGTATTGGGTGATTACGAAAATATTAAACTAACAACGCCAGAGGATTTAATTTATGGGGAAGCAATTTTAGCTAAATATAAAAAAGGGAGATAAACAAATGATTCGTATTGGACAAGGATTTGACGTTCACCAATTAGTGGAAGGGAGACCGCTTATTATCGGCGGAATTACGATTCCGTATGAAAAAGGTTTGCTAGGCCATTCTGATGCCGATGTACTTCTTCATACAGTTAGTGATGCAGCCTTAGGAGCATTAGCACTTGGTGATATCGGCAAGCATTTTCCTGATACTGACCCTGCTTTTCTTGGCGCGGATTCCGCAAAGCTAATGGAGCATGTTTGGACACTTGTTAAAAAAGAAGGATATAAGCTTGGGAATTTAGATTGCACAATCATTGCTCAAAAGCCGAAAATGGCACCGTATATTGAGGAAATTAGAGCGCGTATTGCTAGTCTTTTAGAAGCGGAAATTGGACAAATCAATGTGAAGGCTACAACGACGGAGAAGCTTGGCTTTACCGGCCGTAGTGAAGGGATTGCCGCTCAAGCCGTTATTTTATTAACTAAATAATATGCTTGACCACCTTTGAAATATTCATTAAGATTTAAAATTAGAGTAGAAATATTAGGAAAAAACGGAAGGTGTCTGAATTTATGACAAAGCAAATTAGAGTTCGATATGCACCAAGCCCAACAGGACATTTACATATCGGGAATGCCCGTACAGCTTTATTTAATTATTTGTACGCAAGAAACCAGAATGGAAAATTTATTATCCGCATTGAAGATACAGATGTTAAGAGAAATATTGAGGGTGGGGAACAAAGCCAGCTTAAATACTTAACTTGGCTTGGAATTGACTGGGATGAAAGTATTGATATAGGTGGAGAGTATGGCCCGTACCGCCAAATGGAGCGCATCGAAATCTACCAAAAGTATACGGAAGAATTATTAGCGAAAGGGTCAGCCTATAAATGTTATTGTACGGAAGAAGAGCTTGAGCAAGAGCGGGAAGCTCAAATGGCAAAAGGAGAAACACCAGCTTATTCTAGAAAATGCTGTGGCTTGTCTGCAGAAGACCATAAAGCACTTGAAGAAGAAGGCCGTAAAGCCAGCATTCGCTTTAAAGTTCCTTCTGATCAAACAGTTGCCTTTAAGGACATTGTCAAAGGCGAAGTATCTTTTGATTCCAATGGATTTGGAGACTTTGTTATTGTTAAGAAGGATGGTATTCCAACTTATAATTATGCTGTTGTTATTGATGACCACTTGATGGAAATGAGCCACGTTCTTCGCGGTGATGATCATATTACTAACACACCAAAACAACTGATGATTTATGATGCATTTGGTTGGGAACCACCGATTTTTGGACATATGACATTAATCGTAAATGAATCCCATAAAAAGTTAAGTAAACGTGATGAATCAATCATTCAGTTTATTGAGCAATATGAAGAGTTAGGATACTTACCTGAAGCTTTATTTAATTTTATTGCACTCTTAGGATGGTCACCGGGCGGGGAACAAGAGATTTTTACAAAAGAAGAATTTATTAAAATCTTTGACCCTAGCCGTTTAGCTAAGTCACCTGCCGTGTTCGATACAAATAAATTAACATGGATGA
>JAEWMK010000481.1 GCA_023457235.1 Bacillota bacterium | reverse complement strand
GGTGTACCATAACGTTGATTTAGGAGAATAAGTGGGACAGAGGACAGAAAACCCTTGATATATCAACATTCTTCGTCATGCGTTCAGCCGTTAAATTAACAGAAATCTGGAAGATTTCAGTGTTTTTCATGTGAACAATGATAAACATGTTCAATTTATACCGAAAATACTGTGATATACCTCCAAGCACTAATGAACTCACTTTTTGTATGGGAAATTAATTCATACAAGGAGTGATTTTTTTTGTTACTAGAAGACATTTACAAAGAATTTTTATTTGATTTGGAGATTAAAAACTACTCTATTCGTACTATTAAAGGTTACAGAAACAATAATCGAGCATTTTTAACCACACTTTTCGTTCGTATTTTGCAAGTACAATTGAAATTAGGACAATACATAACAGAGGAGTTGGCAGAATAATATGAGGATTATGTTGAAATTAATAATAGTAGCCTTAATAATATTAAACATTTTAACGGGGTGGAATCTGTACAAGGAACATAAAGCAAACGAAAAATATGAAAGGGATAGGACGATAAATTACCTTCTTAATCAGAAAACGATTTATGGATTTTTAGAAGAATCCCTAAAAGGTACGAAACCGCCTTTAAAGGTTGCCAAGGATATAAAAATTGCCTATGCTTGCTGTGTTGGAGAGAACTATCATTTACCTACGTCTTTATATGAATTTGGGATGGATGGCAGTATGGTAATGGGAGAAGAATTTGACAATGCAATTGATGGAGAATTAACAAGTAATGATATTGACAAATTAAAAGTATATAACGAATGGTTAGAAAAATTTTTAAAAGAAGTGGATTTTGATTTTAATAATTACGAGGCAAATGATATGGGGGTAATTAAGAAAAATATTATTCATTTTGGAGAGGAATATCAGGAAGCAAGATATGAAAATAAATTGCCTTTTCTTAAGTAACCATTGAGGTGCGTTTCTTTAAAGGCAGGGACACATTTTAAATTACGGGATTAAATCAGATGATGGCAAAATACGTTATCAAAGGGTTGTATCACATCCAAAATGTCAACGGTCTCCATTCTCGTTTGAAACAATGGATAGACCGCTTTAGAGGTGTGACTACAAAGTATCTTAATAACTACCTTGGACTGGTTCTTGTTTGTCGATAGTTGCAGTAATGAAAGCACCGAATAGCATATTAAAGAATTCCTATTAACATCATTTGTATTTGAAATGACGGATACTTATGATAGTTTGCGATTGTCAAAGTTCTGTGTTTAGTCTTTGAACAAGACGAATCTTTAATTCAGTTATTATAAAAGGTTATTTCTTATTGAGAGGGTGATTGCTGTGCCTTTGGTACACGAATTTGGGATACTTGATGATTTTGACAGTCAAAAAAGATACGATGACTATACCCCTCAGAAATACGATTGTATTTCTGTTGATGATGATATTATCAGTAGTTTTATTGAAAATTTATCAATAATGAAAACATACTTTCACTCGTTTAATCGCCCAGAACAAGGATTAGCCTATTATGGAATAACAATTATTCCGCCTGAATCTTTATCATTATTCTATGATGTAGTCACGTCATCGGGATACTTTAAAAATTCTGACGAACTTAGTGAACTGGTTTCAAAAATTATTCAGGCAACAAAAGAAAGGAAATATATGATACATTATGGAATTTAAACTACGGATAGGTCTGCAACAGAACGGGGAAACCCTTAATAAAAGAGTTTCCCTTTATTATTGGAAAATCAACATTAAAATTTAACAGGGCCTTTTTTAAAACAAAAGGGAGATGTGCTACGATGTGACTTTATATTAATAAAAGCTTGGCGACCTGCCAAGCTTTTAATCTAAGGAAAGTTTTAATTTTATTTTTTTAGCTTCATCTGTATATATACCAATATTATAAGTACCTCTTTCTCCTTGAAATTCAATAACTCCGTGCTTTGCATCGGTAATTTGTTCTTCCCACGCAGTATCTTTGGAATCCTCAACAAACATGTAAAAGTTCCCTTCACTAACTGATGCTTTGAAAGGTATTGAAACTGTTCTTTTTTCGGTAACATCAAAACTTTCAACATCATAATACCCCTTTAATGAACCGATGGATAGTTTAACTTCTCCGTTTATTACTGATTTACTTGAACCTATTGACACATTATCTCCGAACAATAAAGCTACCGCAAACATACCAACTGTAAATAATCCGAATAATAACCCTAAAATTAGTATTACTCGCTTATCTATGCCTTTTAAACCTTTAAGTATACTGTAATTGATTTTGTATACAACCCGAAATAATACAGGAAAAATAATAGCTAAAAATAGTAAGGAAATCCATCCGCCATAAATAACGGTTTGAACAATAGATAATGTCATTACCAGGAAGTAAAATCCGACAGTAATCCAATATGAAATTGAAAAAAATTTGCTTTCATTATATGGTTTGCCAAACAGGAAGTATATAAACTTCTTCAATTATATCTTTTCCTTTCGAGGTTGTTTATTGATTAGCTTAACCAAAAATTTCAAAGTGAATAAGGTGTATAATGGTAAAAGTAGCTATATCTTTGTTATAAAAGGGGATTCTTGAAAAAATGTAAAACTACTTTATCACCTAACGAAGCAAAAATTAGTATAGGGGATAAAGAGGTAGCAGTTGGTTTTGATGGGGAGCCACAACATTTAAATAATGAAGTGGGTTTATTGGCATAATTTATGGCGCAATTTTTAAAAACAATCAGCTATCCTATTTTTAGTTGTAATTGAATCTAAAAATGCATCTAATGATTCGTCTAATAATCGTTCCCTGTTGGTATCTTCATTCACATTTGAATCAACTTCTGTTTCTTGCTTAAAAATACCATAAGTATCATCTGGTTAAAGCTGTTCTGTGATGGCTGTTGCCTTTTATGTCTTTTGTATGTCATTATGGAAAACTTCCACTATCTAATTTGATAATGTTAGTATGTTCAATTTTTTTGGGAAAAATTAACTGGAAAAAGGTTAACCTTTTGGTGCGTTAAAGTGTTTGACACCATCACTGCTGTTAAATATATCCGAAAACTTTTCAAGCTGATAAAACGCTATAAAAATAAGGCTTTTCCAATTTTGTCGATACCGATTAATACCCCATTCATAAACAGCTATACATTAATGTTTAATTTGCTGTTAAGTAAATGCCGAGGTAATAGAGCAGGGAACATCTAATAAGACGTTCCCTGCTGAGTTACCATAAGTAGTATTTATTTTTTTATACCAACTTGGAGATTCAAACTACCATCACCTTCAAAAACTGAAGCTTTACAAGTTCGTCCGTTAGCAGTAAATTCATCTGGAATGTTCCCACTGTTTACGTAATTCCAAACACGAGTGGCATCGTTGCCAAAGTATAGTTTAAATAGTTCCTTTGCAACAACTGGAATACGATAGGAATCTGGAACGTTGCTATCCTGCCATCCAAAAAACTTAATGTCAACATCAACATCACCACTTTGGTTGTTGACTACGACAGCATGGGGAGCATATTTTACACCGTAAATCCGACCTCCCTCTGTAAATCCAAGTTCATTTTTAAGTGTTTCGTAGTTTTTCATTTGGTCTGGACTCCACGCTGACTTCAATATTGGTGCTACCCAACCGTCTGGATATACTTTTCCAGTTTGCTCTTTTATTTCCCCATCAAAGGTGATCTTCACCAAGGATTGATTTGCCAACCAATCCACCTTGCACCCAAGGGCTTCACTTACAAAACGTAGTGGTACTAATGTACGACCATTGACCGATTTTGCAGGAACATCCAACTGTCTTGATGTACCGTTGATGGTGGCTTCCTTTTGATTGAGTGGAAGAATAATTGATAAATCTCCCTTTTGAGCCTTTACAGTAGACTTTTCAGCTACCCAGTTAACTTCTGCCCCTACTACTTCAAAAATTGTTCTCATAGGCACTAATACACGATTATTCTCCATTACAGGTGGTTGGTCAAAGTAAAGGGATTGCCCACTAATTTGAACATTAATATTTGACGATGCATCAACTTGCGTTCCTGTGAGTAGAGAAGTAAATAATCCTGCTACTACGATGGTATTCTTTAGATGTTTCAAGATGAAATGCCCCCATTTATAAAAAATTACTCTATTAAAATAATAATATGAAAAATTGTAGAGTATCTCAATAGAATTACGGTTTTATTTACCTAATTCGCAGAATATAAGGTGTAAGGTATTTAAAAGGGCTTAATAGGGGGCTGTTGTGAGGGCTTTAATCTTTAATGAACTGTAACAGGGGATTTCATCAAAAATAGATTTGCATTTTTTGAAGTGATTGAAGGAAATAATCATTATTTGTTGAATATTGGCAGTGGAGGTCATGCCATGAATAAGGTGCTATTCATTACTGAAATTGATAAACAAAGGCAGAGCAACGAAATTAATAATGAACTAAAAATAAAAAATCGGTTAATAAAAGTTCTTCAACAAAACAGTGACCATAAATTAAATGCCACAGAAAGAAATAAACTGGCTAATAAGTATCAAGACCAAATCATATTGTTGGAAAGTATCAGAAGCCTAGCAGGAACGGGTAAAAATAGGGAAGATATACAGTTCAATCCGATAACAAAAAATGATACAATTAAAAATATCATGGTAAATATTAGGATAATATTAATGTTTTGTAGGAAATAATCAAAAATTGAGTAATCTGTTAATGAGGAAAATAAAATGAAAAAGACAATTAAGCAAGCTTTGATTTTTTCACTCATAATTCATGTATTGCTTCTTGTAGGAACTATTGGGTACGGCTATATCAAAACTATTTACTATGTACCAGATGTTGTAAATGCTTATGAAGAAGTTTACTACCTTCAAAATGAGGTAGCTTTTGGTGTAATAAGTCGCCCATTAACACCTGTTCAATTTGGCATTGTATCATTTGTGCTAACATGCATATTATTTATTATCATTAAGGCTGTGCTTGTTAAAGTTCGATATAAAGGTTAGTAGAATGATGATTTTATTTAGGAGATTCACAAAATGAATAATGAAGATAAGATATATGCTGAAAAAATTTTGAAACATCTTTGCTTGGGTGCAAGTATTGATGGCTTTCGGTTTGGGTTATCCCCTGCAACAACAAAAATTTACCTTACACATTACGATAAAGTTGATGATGATGGTGGACAAATATATTTAAACATTGAATCCAAATGGACACTTTTTGAAGATAAACCTACGTCTTTTCCTACGAATGAAGATGACTTAGAGGATATAAGTGAGCAGGAGGAATATAAACAAATTTATAAAATTAGGCGAGAGAAAATTATTGATATTAGTTTAGCAGACAAGTCACCTCATCTAATCATTACATTAGAATCCGGAAAAATATTATTTGTTAATGGCTATCATAAGCAGTATGAGTGTTGGCAAGTTGGTGTTCAATATCTTGATACAGATTGGCTAGTTGTAGCTTGTCCAGAGAACGGAATTGCGTATTGGGTATCCGAAGATTTTGAATAAAATAAGATTTTATCCACAGCAAAACGCAGTTATATAGCCGATAACTAAAACAAGGGAAATCCTTTTTGACAATGGTTTCTCTATTCTTCTACAAAATTAACACTAACGTTTGTTAATGAAAAATATCAATTTTTATCTCTAATAAATATTTTTCCATCAAACTTCATTAACTTTATTTTTGAGTTTTTTAGCAAAATTAATAGCGAGAAACTGAGGAATCAAATTTAAAAAACTAACTAAGACTAATAATTGATATAGGGTTAGTGGCTTAAAATAGCCATCCCAATGTTCGTTCCCCACCATTCCGTTGATGAAATAAAATGAAATTATTACAGATAACAAATTGCCGATAATAGGAAATAACGAATTGATAAATAGTTTTCCGAAGAAAGCAAGAAGCGAAGTGGCTATTATCATAATTAAATAGCCAAGCATTGAATGGTTGGAATAATCTTGATACATTGAACTAAAAACAAAAGGAAAGCAGTACAGACAGATTATTAGAATACCAAGTCCTATTTTTCCCATTCTACCACCTCTTTTACTTATAAAACCAGTAATAATAACTCAAGATTAAAATGCTTATTATCATTATAATTCCAAAGTGTTTTTTCCTTGGCTTTTCCTCAGAACTACTTCCACCAAAGAAGAAATACAGTGAGCCTAGAACGAAAATTATGTAAGCTAATATTTTTAGAAAAAAGTCCATAGTACCTCCTTGTTTTCCATTTGGGACTATATACCAAGAAAGTTCAATCGAATGATTACGATTGTGGCAATTATCAAAATAACCATTTCACTAATGGTTAAGATGGACTGCTTGGGATTCTGGGAATATTTCCACTCAAAAAATGCCTGTACAACATACTCTATTCCAGTAAAGATGACCATTGCAACTAGAAAAAAGGTTATGGAATAATTCTGATACAAAATCAAGTAAAGAAGAGTGATAAATGTAATTGAGGAAGCAGTGCGTATAGTCATATCTATTTTCTTATGCAATTTGTTTATGTGATTGTAAGAAAAAAATTTCTTTTTCTCTTTCTCAATATTGAGTGCTTTTCTCAAAAACAATTTAACTAGTGTAATGGAAAGAAATACGATTAACACTATCAAGCCAAAATTAACCCAAAACATTGTCACCAGTCCTTATTTCATATTGGATAAAACCTCAAATGGAATAGAATAATTACTTTTCTCCTATTTCAGTTTCCGTTTTTTCTAACTAAACCCACAATCAAAGTAATAAGTCCAACTAAAAAAATAATTGGAAGCAGTATCATTAATACTCCTGCCACTGCCCATCCACTACCAACGCTTATTCCGTAAATCATGCCTAATGACCAAGATAACAGCGGTGCTATTGCTAACATCGTTGTAATTCCCCAAACAATGTATTTACTTTTTTTTGACCTACCTTTGCCAATCTTATAAGCGATTGCTAACGCTATTATTAATATTACAATTGCTATAACATTTGCCACTTTATTTAGTTACCTTCTTTAAATATTTATTTAAGTAAAATTAACACAAGTCCCTTTAAATGGTAACATATATTTCCATATTTATGTTACTTTACTGTTAAATTATCATTTAATGTAAATCCAGTAATTAAAAAAGAGTACAACCGCAAATGTCCTATTTGTGCAAATCTTTTAGTAATTCAAGGAGGAATTGTTTTTATTTATGATTGAAAAAGAATATGTTGTAAAAAAAGATTGAGTTGGATAGGAGAAATTTGATTGATTCATAATAATAAAGCAAAAAGAAGAGTAGAGGTGTACATTTTTGAACTTTAAGAAAGTCATATTAAATATACTTTCTCTTTCCATCCTGTGGGGTTACGGATTGTATTGTCTAATTTACAAAAATGATGATGTGATGGCAATACTGTTACCCGTTTTCACATATATGTGGTTTAGAAGAAAATAAAGGGTTTAAAACTTGAGGTTTAATAGAACCATTAAAAAAGAACTGCCAGAGAAGTCCGCTTTGTTGCCGTTCATAAAAAGGAGTTTATAGGCTATTGAATTATGGTTTTATTAAAATACATGGTATGATGCCGTGTGTTTTTTTGTATGTTTTCAACCTGAGTGGGTATACATGGATTTACAAAAATAGTACATCTTCCGTTAAAAAAACAATAACCTAACTTAAAAAATAATAGTAAAATCCATTAATATTAGAATTTAACAGTGATGTACGTAGGCTGAGTTATGGTAAAATACATAAAAATATAGTATGATATATGTTAATAATTTCATACAAAAAGTGAGTTTGGTAAAAATGGCGGAAACATGGGTGTAAGTGGCTCTGTTGCCTACATGTTTGATAAAACAGCCGTTATCGGTGTTGAAGGTAAAACCGAGGAAGAAGCACTTGAAATCTTAATGGAAGCAGACTTAGATGTCCGTGATATTATGGAAGAAGATGATTCAGTGATTGTTTATGCACTACCTGATCAATTCCATGCTGTTCAAGAGGCATTCAGAAATGCAGGTGTAACTGAATTTACCGTAGCTGAAATCACAATGCTTGCACACAACGAAGTAACTTTAGATGCGGATACACAAGCACAATTTGAAAAAATGATTGATGCAATTGAAGATTGCGACGACGTTCAGCAAGTGTACCATAACGTTGATCTAGGAGAATAAGTGGGACAGAGGACGAGCTCCTTGTCCCGCTTTTTTTACGTACGGAATGTGGTCAATTATCAAATAGGAGATAAATCCCATGAAGGAACATTATTACGATAA
>JAEWMK010000480.1 GCA_023457235.1 Bacillota bacterium | reverse complement strand
ATCATACGCGGTGGATACAATATTTATCCTAGGGAGGTAGAAGAATATTTCTATACCCATCCAGGAGTAATGGAAGTTGCGATTGTCGGATTGCCAGATTCTGTTTTAGGGGAGATTTCTTGTGCATGTATAAAACCGAAGCCTAATGTAGTTCTTACTGAGGCTGAAATGAAAGATTTTATTAGTGAGAGAGTGGCAGATTACAAGGTTCCAGACCGAATTGTCTTTGTTGATAGCTTTCCAATGACAGCATCTGGGAAAATTAGAAAACTAGATCTCAAAGGTCAATTACAGTCTGAGTACCAAACAAAATAATAGATCATAAAAATGTGGAGGATTGCTATGAATATTAAAACAGTTGGAGTAGTCGGCGCAGGTTCTATGGGCGGAGGTATCGCTAATTTAGCAGCAATCAATGGCTATAATGTGATTTTAAGAGATATAAGTGATGAATACCTCGAAAGAGCATTAAACAATATGGATAAGTTCATGTCTAAAAGTGTTGAACGAGGGAAAATGACGCCTGAACAAAAAACAGAGGCATTAGCTCGAATTCAAACGACAACAAATCTTGAAGATATGAAGGATGCCGATATCGTTATCGAAGCAGTTATTGAAGATTTAGATTTGAAAAAGGAGGTTTTCTCACAACTTGATGAGATTGTCCGGGAAGGTGTTATTTTAGCAACTAATACTTCGTCAATGTCGATTACACTCATTGCCGAGGCAACAAAGCGCCCTGAACGTGTTGCGGGAATGCACTTCTTTAATCCTGCCCAAATTATGAAGCTTGTTGAGGTTGTAAGAGGCTATAAAACTAGTGATGAAACAGTAGCGGAGCTGAAAGAATTTTCATTAAGTTTGAAAAAAGAGCCGATCGAAGTGAAGAAGGATGTTCCGGGATTTATTGTGAACCGGATTATGACACCGCAATTTATTGAAGCTATTAAGCTATTAGAAGAAGGTGTTGCATCAGCCGAAGACATCGATAAGGCTGTAACTTTAGGCTTAAATTACCCAATGGGGCCATTTACACTACAAGACTATGCTGGTGTTGATATTGGTTATTACGTAATGGAATATTTTGCCAAGGAATTTAACGATAATAAATGGGCACCGCCATTATTATTAAAACAATTAGTACGAGCTGGCAGACTAGGTAAAAAGACAGGCGCAGGCTTTTACGATTACAAACTTTAGAAAATTGGAGGAATAACAAGATGAATTACGATTTTTTACAATGTGAAATTGAAAATAATATTGCGGTTGTTACGATCAATCGACCACCGCTAAATCCTTTAAATACAGCTGTTTTTAATGAGTTGGGTTCATTAATGTCAGAATTGGATATGGACCCTGAAGTGAAGGTTGTAATTATTACTGGTAGTGGTGAAAAAGCGTTTGTTGCAGGGGCGGATTTACATCAAATGATGAACCTCTCCCATGTCGGTATGATGGAAATGAATAAAATTTCTAGAAATGTATTTAGTCAAATTGAGAATATATCAAAACCTGTTATTGCAGCTATTAATGGCTTGGCGCTAGGTGGAGGTTTAGAGCTTGCATTAGTTTGTGATTTCCGCATCAGCTCTGAAAAAGCAAAATACGCTTTCCCTGAAGTTGGACTAGGAATTATTCCTGGTGGTGGGGGTACTCAGCGTCTGCAAAGAATCGTTGGGCAGGGAGTAGCAAAAGAGCTTCTTTACTTTGGTGAAATGTTTAATGCTGATAAAGCCTTGGATATTAATTTAGTTCATAAGGTAGTACCTGCTGATGAGGTATTACAAACAGCAAAGGAATGGGCAGGAAGACTAGCGGAAAAACCTATCATGGCATTACGTATGATTAAAACAGCGGTTAATACTGGTGCGAATGTTGACATTGAATCAGGGTTAACAATCGAAAGCGCTTGCTTCAGTAATGCCTTTGCAACTGAAGATCGTAAAGAGGGCATGCAAGCTTTTGTTGAGAAAAGAAAGCCTGTCTATACTGGCCAATAATCTATAGAGGGAAAAATAGGAGGATTTAGGATATGGAAAAGCTGTTTAAAAGGAAATCTGTACTCATTACTTTAATGTTGTCATTGCTGTTAGTTTTTACAGCTTGTGGAAATACACAAACGAATTCGGGCAGCAGTACAGGAGAAAGTGGTCAGGGTGAAGCAGGCGGCACGGAAGATGTTATTAAGATTGGTGCAATCTTTTCTGAAACAGGACCTGCATCAACATTAGGGAAAACACAGGCTAATCTTGTGAAATTATTACAAAAACAGCTTGATGAGCAAGGTGGAATTGACGGTAAGAAGGTTGAAATCATCATGCAAGACTATGAAACTGATGATACAAAAGCAGTTGTAGCAGCTGATAAATTAATTTCAGAGGGTGTTGTAGCAGTCGTAGGAGCAACACAATCCAGTACAACAATGGCAATTGTTCCTAAGATTACAGGTGCAAGTATTCCATTAATGACAACTGCACCAATTAATCCAGATACTAAAGGTGTTTTCCAAATGGCACCAAGCAACATAACAGCTGGTGAATTAATTAAAGACTTCCTAAAAGAAAGAAATATTTCAAAAGTAGCTTGGATTAATGCTCGTGATGGTTATGGTGTTGATGGTTTGCCGTCATTTGAAAAAGTAGCTGCCGAAAATAATATTGAAATTGTTGCTCATGAAGAATTTGATGCCAATGCTACGGATATGACCATCCAATTAACAAATATTCGTAAAGCCAATCCAGAGGCGATTATCGTTTGGTCAAGAACACCTGGAGCTGGTATTGTTGCAAGAAACTTCAAGTCTTTAGGATTTGATATCCCAATGATTCAAGCAAATGCAGCCGCAAACCAAGGATTTTTAGACCAAGTGAAAGATGATAACGAAGAAATTTTTATTGCAGGCAGTAAATTAAGCGTTGTTGACCAATTACCAGCAGGTCCGCAAAAAGACAACTTAATGAAATTCCGTGATGATTACAAAGCAATGTTCAATAGCGAGCCGGATAACTTTACAGCCCATGCTGCTGATGGATTCAATTTAATATTTGAAGCAATCAAGGCGGGAAATACAACATCTGAACAAATTACACAATTTTTACAAAATAATGTTAACGATTACCTAGGCCTATCAGGCTCATATAATACAAAGGCTTATGTTGGTCCTAATGAAGATGGATTTTCAATGTTAGCCATTGAAAATAACACTTGGAAATATAATGAGCAATAAATAGAAAAAAGCACAATGGCAGAATAATTTTTCTGCCATTGGTTTTTAAGAAAGGAGTTAATTGATATGGATTTAATCATGCAATATATTGTAACCGGCTTAACTGTTGGAAGCATCTACGCCCTTATTGCGATCGGATTTGTAACGATTTACAACATCACCGGTGTTTTAAACTTTGCCCAAGGTGAATTTGCGATGATTGGTGCATTAACATGTATTACTTTTGTTAATGCAGGATTACCAATGTTTGTTTCTATTATTCTAGCCATTGTCGCAACCGCTATCATTGGATTCGTTATCGAAAGAACTGCTATTTCCCAGGCCCGCAACAGCTCAGTCATGAACCTCATCGTAATCACTGTAGGATTGTCCATCTTTTTAAAAGGGTTAGGGTTAATCATTTGGGGTACTTACCCAAAACAATTGGCTCCTATTATTAGAATGGATCCTATTAATTTTATGGGGGCGGTAATCAATCCACAGAGTATCGTCATTTTTATTGTTTTAGCTATTCTATTGTTAGTATTATACGTCTTTTTTGATAAGACCTATATCGGTTCAGCCTTAAAGGCAAGTGAAAAGAATCCTCGTGCAGCAAGGTTAATGGGGATTAATACAAAAACAATGTCGGCTTTGGCATTTACTTTAGCAGCTGCGTTAGGTGCGATTGCAGGCATCATGATTTCACCATTAACAGATGCAACCTATGAAATGGGATTCTTAATTGGCATTAAAGGTTTTGTGGGCATGGTTATTGGCGGGATGAATAATATTTCCGGAGCTGTCATGGGTGCATTATTAGTAGGGTTATTAGAAGCATTTTCCGGTGGTTTTGTTTCAACCTTTTATAGTGATGCGATCACATTCTTAGTGTTAATCGTCGTTCTTTTCCTTAAGCCAAATGGTCTATTTGCAAGAGCATCCGGAGAAAGAGTATAGGAGGGAGCCAGATGACAAAGCTTGAAAATATATTATACGGGAATCGTCTAAAGCCTCTTCTTGTACTGGCTGCGATTATATTACTATTACCAACCTTTGTTAAGTCACAATATATTTTTACAATTCTTATTTTAATTGGTATTTATACGATCGTTACGGTTGGTTTAAGCTTATTGATTGGTTATGCCGGACAGATATCCCTTGGTCATGCCGCTTTCTTTGGCATTGGTGCCTATGCTTCAGCAATTTTAAGTGGTACCCACCAAATGTCTCCTTGGCTTGCAATGCTAATCGGAATGGTGGCGACGTTTATAATTGCCTATATCATTGGTATTCCAATCCTAAAGCTTAAAGGTCATTTTCTTGCACTTGCTACAATCGGGATCAATATAATCGTCTATATCTTAATGTTAGGGCTTAATAATATTACCGGTGGTGCGGCCGGGTTTGTTGGAATTCCAATCTTAACCTTATTTGGTTTCTCATTAAACGATAAATTATTTTTCTATTTTTTCGTTTGGATTGTAGCCTTCCTTATTATCATTTTGTCCACGAACATTGTTCGTTCCCATGTTGGCAGATTGTTAAGAAGTATACATGATAGTGAAATTGCAACGGAAACATTAGGTGTTCAAGTTTCAAAATATAAAGTAGCGATATTTGCAATGAGTGCGGCTTTTGCTTCGATTGCGGGAAGTATTTACGCTCATTATATTACTTTTATTTCACCACCGACCTTTTATATTACAAAATCTATTTTGTTCTTGATTATGGTAATGGTTGGAGGAGCTAGCTCGGTTTGGGGTGCTGTTTTAGGAACAGCAATAATCATGTTTTTAAATGAGTTGATTCGCTTTGTTGGTCATACGTATTTTGGCATCAGTGGTGAAGTTGAAATCGTTGTATATGGGTTAATCATTATATTAATCATGATGTATATGCCAAAAGGACTTCTTCCTTTATTTGCCGGAATTTTTCAGAAAAAAAGAAAGAATGAACCGCTCCCAGCAATCGATGAAAACCATGTGACTAGCTCTACATCAAAAGTATCGTCACAGGAAGGAGTCTGATTATGTCAAATTTACTAACTGTAAACGGTTTAACGAAGCAATTTGGTGGTGTTCTGGCAGTATCAGACGTCAGCTTTGAGGTTAATAAAGGGGAAATTGTGGCTGTCATTGGGCCGAATGGTGCCGGCAAAACAACATTATTTAATATGATCTCCTGCTTCATGCCCCCCACAAAAGGTGAAGTACATTATAAAGGTACAAGATTATCGGGACAAAAAATACCTAATTTAGCACCTCTTGGGATATCGAGGACATTTCAAAATCTACAAATCTTTGAGAATATGACTGTCCTTGAAAATGTGATGATGGGTACTCATGTAAAATTGAAAACGAACGTTTTAAGTGCAGCTTTTAAGCTTCCAAGGGTAAAAAAAGACGAAAAAATGGCCTTTGAAATGGCGATGGAAGTCTTGAAGTTCGTTGAACTGGAAGATTTGATGTTTGAAAAGGCAGGACAGCTTTCCTACGGTATGCAGAAGCAATTGGAATTTGCTAGAGCGATCGTTTATGACCCAGAGTTTATCATGCTTGATGAACCGATGGCGGGATTAAACGATACGGAGACAAATAGAATGGCAGGATACATTCAAAGATTGAAAAGTAAAGGCACATCCTTTTTATTCGTTGAGCACAAAATGGCAACTGTTATGGAACTGGCGGATCGCATCGTTGTTATTGACTTTGGAAAGAAAATTGCCGAAGGAACACCAGATGAAATACAACGAAATAAAAAGGTAATTGCAGCATACTTAGGAGAGGAGGCGGTCTAAATGCTCAATGTTAAAGGACTAAGTACTCATATTGGTAAAATACAAATCCTCCACGATATTGATTTTCATGTCAATAAAGGGGAAATCGTTGCGATTATTGGTGCCAATGGGGCAGGGAAAAGCACGCTGTTAAATACATTGGCAGGTTTAATTCAACCATCGGCAGGTACTGTCACAC
>JAEWMK010000479.1 GCA_023457235.1 Bacillota bacterium | reverse complement strand
ATCGTACTTCCCCCTTGAGAACCGAAATCACCGGTAACATTCACAAAAATGGCCTTAGCAGTCCTTTTTATATCGATACCATCGTGTTCATAAAATCTAGAATCTTCTGTCGCAATAAACGCTTGTTCTAATACTTTCGGAACTTGATCATACTTTATTTTTGTTCGCTTTTCCTTCCCGTATTCATAAATGAAATTCCCGTTCACATCATAAAATTTCGTTGAAAGGGGATCTACTAGTTTAGAAGGGTCTAAATTTGGTGCATCCTTTATCATGGAAGCGAACGTTAGGGCTCCTGCACCAGTTGATAAAACCCCTAGAACCAGGCAAACAATGAGCACCTTTTTCAATAAGGGCCGTATTTTAGGTGTTTTTTTAACATTTTTTTGTTGTGCTTGTTTAGCTTTTTCAACTTTCATTCGTTCTTGACGAGATTTATATTCTTCTGACATGGACGATCTCTCCTATTGTTTGTAAATCAAAGATGAATAGCAATTATGAAAGAAAAGACATCATATTTAAAACCATTCGTAAGAGATCTCAGTTTATTGGGGGTTTTTTAGAAAACTAAAAGAAAAAAGCAAAAATGTCGAAGCGCTGCTATGCACTCCGACATTTTTGCAACATTATGCTGTTGTAACCGTTGTTTCTTCTTCGATATCTGCTGCAGGACCGAAAAATTCAAAATGGATACGGTCTGTTGGTACTCCCCATTGTCTTAAAGCACTATTCATTGCTTTCATGAAAGGAACTGGTCCACAGAAGTAGAAATCAGCATTATTATCGATAAGGATTTGTTTCAACCAGTTTAAATCGACAAATCCTTCCTTATCATAGCTCCGTGCTGCACGATCTTCATCAGTTGGGTCAGAATAGGCTACAAAACTTCTAACGTTTGAATATTTACTTTCAATCTGAGAAATTTCATCTTTTAATGCATGTACCTGACTATTTAAAGCAGCATGGATAAACGTAACTTCACGATTTGGCTGTTGTTCCGTAATCGTATTTAACATGCTAATCATTGGTGTTAATCCAACACCGCCGCTTATTAAAACTACTGGAATATCTTTTTCTTCAAGTACAAACTCTCCAGCTGGTGCACTGATTGCTATTTGATCGCCTTCTTGAATCTCCTGATGTAAGTAACTTGACACAAGTCCTTGCTCCTCCTTTTTAACACTTATGCGGTAGTAATCTTTGCCCGGTGCATCTGATAGACTATAGTGGCGAAGTTGTGTGTATTCATCAGGTTTTACCTTAACAGTAATGTATTGACCTGGTAAGAATGTTGAGATTTCTTTACCATCTTCAGGTTTTAAGTAGAAAGAGGTAATGACTTCGCTTTCCTTTACTTTTCGATCAACAATAAAGGATCTGAAACCTCTCCAGCCACCTGTTTGCCCTTCTGTTTCATCATACATTTCCTGCTCAACTTTAATAAACACATCAGCAATCACACCATAAGCATTTTTCCAAGCTTCAATGATTTCTGGTGTAGCTGCATCACCTAAAACGTCTTTAATAGCTAGAAGTAAATTGTTTCCAACGTATGGATAATGTTCAGGTTGAATGCCTAATGCACGATGTTTTTGTGCAATTTGTTTAACGACGGGTAATATAGCCGCTAAATTATCGATATTTGCTGCAGCTGCATAAATGCTGTTTGCAAGTGCTGTTTGCTGACGACCTTGTCTTTGGTTCGCATGATTAAAAATATGTAATAACTCCGGATGGTTGCTGAATAATAGCTGATAAAAACGAGTAGTTATTTCTTTTCCACGCTCTTCTAACACAGGAACTGTACTTTTAATAATTTCAATAGTTTTAGAATCTAACATTATATGAACCCCTTTCAAAACTTTAAATACTTTATATCATTAATACTATAACAATATTGTTTTTAAAGATATATTTCAAAATTATTGTTCAAAAATTTGTAACATTTCATTCAATTCTTCGCCACAAATACAAGACTGTATGGAAGAGATTGATTGACAAAATGTTATTTTTATACAATAATTTAATTAGAATTATTCTAATTAAGAACTTTATTAGGAGTGAAAAACCATGATTTTAGATAATGAAATTAAAGCGCAATTAGAGCAATATCTACAATTAATGGAAGGCGAAGTACATATTAAATTGAGTGCTAGAACGGATGATGTTTCACGCGACATGACAGCTTTAGTCGAAGAATTGGCTGCCATGTCTCCGAAAATACAGGTTGAGAAGACAACATTAGACAGAACACCTAGTTTTAGTATTAATCGTATCGGTGAAGACACTGGAATTACATTTGCTGGGATTCCACTAGGACACGAATTTACCTCTTTAGTGCTTGCTTTATTACAAGTAAGTGGAAGAGCTCCGAAGGTGGATCAGAAATTAATCAATCAAATTAAAAACCTTAAAGGAAGCTATCGCTTTGAAACCTATGCTAGCTTAAGCTGCCATAACTGCCCGGATGTTGTACAGGCCTTTAATGTGATGAGTTTACTAAATCCTGGCATTACCCATACAATGATTGATGGTGCAGCGTTTAAAGAAGAAGTGGAAAGCAAAAATATTATGGCTGTCCCGACCGTTCATTTAAATGGTGAGTTCTTTAGTAGTGGACGTATGTCATTAGAAGAAATTCTTGCAAAGCTCGGAAATACTCCAGATGCTTCTGAATTTGCTAATAAAGAACCATTTGATGTCCTTGTCGTTGGTGGAGGCCCCGCAGGTGCCAGTGCAGCTGTTTATGCGGCAAGAAAAGGAATTCGAACAGGAATTGTAGCCGACCGCTTTGGTGGTCAAATCTTGGACACACTGGGTATTGAAAATTTTATCAGTGTGAACTATACTGAGGGTCCTAAGCTTGCGGCAAGTCTTGAAGAACATGTAAAAGAATATGACGTTGACATTATGAACCTTCAGCGTGCTAGAAGAATAGAAAAGAAAGATTTTATTGAAGTTGAACTGGAAAACGGTGCTGTTCTAAAGAGTAAAACAGTTATCCTTTCAACAGGTGCTCGCTGGCAAAATGCAGGTGTACCTGGTGAGGAAGAGTATAAAAACAAAGGAATTGCTTATTGCGCTCACTGTGATGGCCCATTGTTTGCCGGAAAACATGTAGCGGTAATTGGCGGAGGAAATTCAGGAGTTGAAGCAGCTATTGATCTAGCAGGAATTGTCAAGCACGTTACCCTTCTAGCTAGATCTGTACTAAGAGCGGACCCTGTTCTGCAAGATCGTGTTATGAGTCTACCTAACGTAACAATTATCCAGAATGCTCAAATTAAAGAAATTACCGGCACTGATAAAGTTAACGGTATTAGTTACGTCAATAGTGAGACTAATGAAGAGCAGCATTTCGAGCTACAAGGGGTGTTTGTTCAAATCGGTCATGTTCCTAATACAGAATGGCTAGAGGGCACCGTTGAACTTAACAAGCATGGTGAAATTATAATCGATAAAAATGGAGCAACGAATATTCCAGGGGTATTTGCAGCTGGAGACTGCACCGATACACCGTATAAACAAATTATTGTCTCAATGGGATCAGGCGCTATCGCAGCATTAGGGGCATTTGATTATCTAATTAGACATTGATGAAAAAATTACCATTAATGGGAAGTCACTTTACACCACGATTAGTATAAAGTGACTTTCTTTTAAAATTTATTCAATGCTCCTCCACAAATACAAAGCTGCATAACTCAAATAAGGCTCCCAATCACGTTTGTAATCTTCTATTTCTTCTAACGTTGGTTTTCTATCAAGCTTGTACAATTTTTTTAAAGCATTTTGAATCCCTATATCCGTTGCCGGGAAAAGGTTCGGTCTTCCAAGGGCAAACAAAAGGAAATTTTGAATCGTCCAGGCGCCAACCCCACGTATTTTGATTAATTCATTGAAAATCTCTGCTTCCGATTTCCTTGATAAAGTATCAAGATCCAAACTGCCCTCCGCCACTTCTTTTCCAATCCCAATCACGTATTCTGCTTTTCTACCGCTAAATTGCATATCTCGTAATTGTTCAACTGTTATCTTAGCCACAGTTTCCGGGCTTGGATAAAACCAAACACCCTCGATTTCCGTACCAAAAGTTTTAACAAAACGGTCAGTTAAAGTATGAGCAAACGATAAATTCAATTGCTGATGGATAATGCATTTAACTAGACAACTAAAAGGGTCAAAATCAAGAACTAGTGGTGTTCCGAAATGCTCTTGAAAAAGATCTCTCAGACTAGTTTGTTGAAAATGCTGATTGATCTGTTTTAAAGGAATATTCCATTGGAAAATTTCCGATATTCTTTTTATTTGTGCTTCCTTATGCTCCTTGTTGTTTCCAGTCAGTTTAAATACAGTTTTATCAACTGTACCAAGTCCTGCTACTTCTACAACATATCGCTTTTCTTCTATTAAAATAGGAACCTTAATCAACCTTTTTTCTACATTAACTTGATTTACCGGATCGATCGCATGCCGCTCAATCACCCTGTCGAATTGATACGGTCCTCCAATATTGATACATTCCTGCCACACATGGTTTCATCCTTCCCTAGTACTAGTACCCCTTCGAAACATCCACCTTATTAGGCAATGTCTCGTTTTGTTCAATTTTCTTCAACGTGTCAAAGAAGCATGTAACAGCCTCATCTAGGTCAGTGATCGCTGAGATATGTGGAGTGATAGTGATATTATCTCTTACCCATAATGGTGAATCTTCCGGTAATGGCTCAATTGTGACGACGTCTAACACAGCTTTGCGGATCTTTCCACTATCTAAAGCAGCGATGAGGGCTTCTTCATCCACCGTTGCCCCCCTACCTACATTAATAAATGCAGCAAAATTAAAATGACTG
The DNA here is from genome assembly GCA_023457235.1 of Bacillota bacterium. Taxonomy (GTDB): domain Bacteria; phylum Bacillota; class Bacilli; order Bacillales; family Bacillaceae_J; genus Schinkia. The sequence goes on along the minus strand of JAEWMK010000479.1, from coordinate 3,295 downwards.
AAAAGTTCACTGTTAAAGAGCCCTTTTGTTTCGTCTGTTAATGGAAGTGTGCTTATCACCCAATCAGCCTCAGGTAAAACTGTCGAAGCAGATGAAGTAGTGAAAACTTTTTGGAAATATTCTTTCGGCATTCCACTTTGAGAAACACCGTACACAGTCATTCCAAAATGAGTAAAGTTACGAGCTACTTCTTGTCCAATTTCACCTGTGCCAAAAACGACAATGGTTTGATCCTTTAACATAATCGGTGGATTACGAACCCATTTTTTCTCTTTCTGTATCTCCTCAAAATATTTTTGATGTTGAAGATCGCTTAATATGTAGCTTAAACAGTACTCACTAATTCTTTGCCCAAATGTGCATATTGTGCGAGTAAGGACCACATTATTTTTTTGCCAGCCATCTATCGCTAAATAATTATTCACACCGGCATTAAAGGAATGAACCCATTGAAGTTTTGAAAGATCAAAACGGGAAGCAGGTGCAGATCCAACATAAACATCTGCCCATTCCAGGTCTGTTTCAGTAATTTCATCAATAGCTACAAAACGGAAATTTTGAGAAATAATCTGGGGCATATGTTTTTGAAAAACTTCCTCATATAAGCCTGCCACAAGAACATTATTAATTTTCATTTTCAAAACCCTCCATGATCGCTTATACAAAATCAAAATGGAAGCAAAAGGTTATTCCATTGCTTCCATAATTATTAAGAAAATTCTAATTTAATCATAGCGCACTTGGTCTTTACCTTCAATGATTAGCTCTAGTTCATTATAAAAGTTAAGTTCAAGCGGTGCTGGTAAGCGCTCTATAATGTCTTTGATTTCATCAAGATTTTCCGCCTCTTCCATGGTGGCTGGAGGCTGTTGTAAACCTTGGAACCAAACCTTTAGCTCATTAATGACTTCATAAAAATGCATCTCAAACCGTTCAGCGTTATCTGCCCCTTCATCCCCTGAAGTTTTCGTCATCATATCCCAATCTAGAAGGGCATCTTCCAATTTCTTGGTTACACGATTAATCAATTCATCCACCATCTTTTACTATAATCCATAAAATTTTATAATTTCTTATAGTATAACAAAAAAGCAGAAGGATCCGCTCCGTTCTGCTTTACATTTATTAAATTTTTGTAAATAACTTGTACATTATTGCACAAACTTATTTATTATTAAGCATTAGCTAAAACTAATGTTTTATCACTATATACAGCTTCTTTGTCTGTTAAGCCAAGTGTTTCAGCAGTTGAAGCATGAATTTCATCAAGAAGCTCTGGATTCTTCATTAATGATACCCCATAAGAAGGAATCATTTCCTTGATCTTTGGTTCCCACTCTTTCATGTGTTGCGGGAAGCATTTATTGAGTACTTGAAGCATAACGTGAACGGCAGTTGAAGCACCTGGTGAAGCACCTAGTAATGCAGCAATTGAGCCATCAGCAGCATTAATTACTTCTGTACCAAATTGTAACGTTCCTTTTCCGCCAGCTTCAGTATCTTTGATAACTTGAACACGTTGACCTGCTACAACCATATCCCAATCTTCGCTTTTAGCTTCAGGGATAAACTCGCGTAATTCTTCCATACGCTGTTCTTTTGACAACATAACTTGTTCGATCAAATATTTTGTCAACGGTATGTTCTTAGCACCTGCAGCCAACATGGTTACAAGATTATCCGGTTTAATTGAAGTTATTAAATCCAAATTTGAACCCATTTTTAAGAATTTTGGTGTAAATCCGGCAAATGGTCCAAATAGCAATGATTTTTCATTTTCTATATATCTAGTATCAAGATGCGGAACAGACATTGGTGGAGCCCCAACTTTTGCTTTACCGTAAACCTTTCCAAAATGCTGGTTTACTATTTCCGGATTTTTACATACCATAAATAGTCCGCTTACAGGAAATCCTCCAATATGCTTTCCTTCAGGAATGCCGGATTTTTGTAATAAATGTAGGCTTCCGCCTCCGCCTCCGATAAAGACGAATTTTGCACTATGGCGTTCAACTGTACCATTTTCAAGATTTTTTACTTTTAATTCCCACAAACCATCGTTTGTGCGTTTAATATCATCAACACTATGATTATAATTTATATTTACATTTTTACTTTCTAAGTAGTCAAACAACATGCGGGTTAATGCACCAAAGTTGACATCTGTTCCTGTTTCGATTCTTGTTGCTGCAATAGGTTCATCAGGTGTACGGCCATTCATAATAAGCGGAATCCATTCCATTAGTTTGCTAGGGTCATTTGAAAACTCCATCCCTTGGAATAATGGATTTTTTGATAGCGCTTCAAAACGTTTCTTTAAAAAATCAACATTTTGTTCCCCTTGTACTAAACTCATATGAGGCAGTGGCATGATAAATTCATGTGGATTATTTATCAGCCCGTTCTTTACAAGATAAGACCAAAACTGCATTGATACCTGGAACTGTTCGTTAATATTAATAGCTTTACTAATATCAACAGATCCATCCGGCTTTTCAACTGTGTAGTTTAGTTCACATAGTGCCGCATGCCCTGTTCCAGCATTATTCCATTCGTTAGAGCTTTCCTCCCCTGCATTTGCTAGTTTCTCAAATACGGAAATCTCCCATTCTGGTACTATCTCTTTTAAGATCGTTCCTAAAGTAGCACTCATGACTCCGGCGCCAATTAATATGACGTCTGTTTTAGTTTCCCTGTTACTCATTTCTACCAACCTTTTCCCCTAGAATTTGTAGAAAGATGTAGGCAGCCCACCGACGTAAGGTGCAAACATGTCACACACCTTTTCTTTTTTCAATTATAACTCTATTATGCAGTATTACAATTGTTTAAAGATTAAAAAGTATGAAATTATAAGATAATTATAAATTATTTAAATCTAGTGAAATTAGTGTGAATATATTCACAAAGCTAAGTAATAGCTTTTCTTTACATTGTCATGATATCACCAAATGGATGATGCTGTAAATAAAATTCAAAAAAATTTCACTTGAAATTTTTGAATTGTTTACCTTTTAATCTTTCAATTCCCTAAAAGGTCATGGATTTGGAAGTTGTTTTATTATGTCGATTGTTGAAAATTCTTTAATTATATTTCGACATTTTCAAATACTAACTTCCTTAATTTTCTGTAGCAATAATTCTGCTTTCTTTGTAATGATTTCGAAATCACTCCTTGCAATAGCAGTTTTATCAATTAAACTGCCACCAACTCCTATTCCAACCGCTCCTGCTTTTATAAAATCAGCGACATTTTCAGGGCGTACTCCGCCTACAGCAACCATCGGAATATGTG
>JAEWMK010000478.1 GCA_023457235.1 Bacillota bacterium | reverse complement strand
CCTATGGTTTCATAGCCTTTTTGTTGAAGATTTTTTTGTAAGGCAGAAATATCATTTGTTCTAAAAGCCATCGTTGAAAAGCCCTCACCAATAAAGGAATCATTAACAATTTGTTGAATCAACACATTGTCAGACGTTTTTGCAATTTCAAAATCAGTAAAACAAATCCACTCAATATAGCCTAAATTGTAAAAATAACAGAGGCAATTATGAGTACCCCAATTCGTGTGATTTCCGCCTTTTAAAGTATTGAATCCAAGCTTTTGAAATGCCGCTTGTATCTCTTCAGGATTATTTGTAAAGTGGACTAGATGATCAAATTTTACGTTCACCACGATCTTCTCCTTTTTAATTAATTAAGAAACCTTTTACTAATTTCAGGCGTTGGAATGGTACATTCTTGTTTTTTTCCAAACCATTTGTATCGATTTTTCGCAATCCAATCGTAGCAACGGTCACGGATCGGTCTCGGGATTATAACTAGGACATAGAGTAGTTGCCACCATTTTCTTAGGTCTTTGGCAATATGGAGTGCAGCCGTTGATTTTATATAATATTTCTCACTCTTAACATAGATGAAACTGTCAAAATGTTCTGTCGACAAATGGAATTTTTTTAATAAATTCTGACCCGCCTCCGATTGTAACGAAGCAAATAAAAACCTTTCCTCAGTATCACGTTTTATTATGAAATTAACAGTGTGATCACAAAAATTACATACACCATCAAACAAGATAATTCCTTTTATTTCAGTTTCCTTCATTATATAACCCCACGCTTACAAATATGGTAAATTCAGTATATCATTTGCAATGGCGCACGACCCAAGTTTATGATTAAAAAATTCCAAATAAAATTTTCAAACCCATGTTACATTTTTGAAATTCACTCGTTTTTATAGATAGAGCCGGCTAAAGATATGGAGGAGGAGAAGTTGGGAGTTACATTTATTCAAATTTATGATGAATACTTTGATGATGTTTACCGATATGTATATTTTAAAATAGGAAACAAATGGGATGCGGATGATATTGTTAGTGAAATATTTAGAAAAGCATATGAAAAACGATCATCTTTTAAGGAAATTGAAAACCCAAAGGCATGGTTGTTAATGATTGCAAGAAATACTGTCATTGATTTTTACCGTAAGAAGAAAAATATTTTAATCGGTGATGAAATAGAGTTTTACTTCAATCCGCTTCCGTTTGAGGATCCTTTTCAGGAGTCTGAAGAGATGGAGCGCTTAAAAAAGAGCTTGAACTATTTATCGAAGGAAGATTTAGAGATTACGAATCTCCGTTATTTTGCAGATTTAAAGTTTAAAGAAATAGCGGACATCTTGGACAAAACGGAACAATCCCTTCGGGTAAAATCAAGTCGAATTACGAAAAAACTAGGTCTACTAGTGAAGAAATGTCTGGGGGAAGGATAAATGGATGAAAAAATTGAAAAAAACTTACATGAGTTGAAGGAACAAATTTATGTAAATAAAGAACTGAAACAGGATCTACGTAAAACATTCGTTCCAAAATCAAGACGCAGAAAAAGCTTGTGGCGGAACCCATGGCTTAGTGGTTTGCTAGCAGCTGCAGTATTTTTGGCGTTTTATTTTTCAAATTCGCAACCGGATCATTTTGTGAAGGCAAGTTCGTTAAATATTACAAACTCAATCTCATTTTTGGATATCGGTAGTGGAGAAGTGGTTGCTTATTCACATCAAAAGGGATCATTATATGTTTCGTTACAGGATCAGGGGATCTTTAAGTACACGAATGAAGGTTTAACGAAATTGACTGAAAAAGTGGCGGACAGCATGAGCCAATCAACAATAGAAGATCAGCTTCTTTTTTCACAAAATGGAACCATGTATCTTTTATCATTACAATCTAAAGAAAGTAAAGAACTAATTAAAGGTGAACCCGATAACAGCTATAGTCAACCTGCATGGAAAGATAAAAACACGATTTACGTTACTAAGAATGAAGGAAGCAATTCAGAGATTGTTGAGATCAATCTTAATACAATGAAAGAGAAAATTGTGACAGCGGGTTCAAATCCAACTTTTGTTGAAAAAGAACGGAAGCTGATTTTTCAACGGGATAGCCAATTTTTTATTAAGGATATAAAAAAGGGAGATGAGTCTTTAGTTGATAAGGGCATTGACCCAGCATTATCCGCGGACGGGGCTTATATAGCTTACGTAAAGAATAGTAATGGCTTTGATGACGTTTGGATCAAAGACCTCAATCTTGAAACAGAGAAAAAAGTAACAACAAACGTTCCACCTAGATTTGAGAATGTAAAACAAGGTTTATATCAATATACAATTCCAATCTGGAGTTCAAACGAGCGTTCATTATATGTTTTGAAACAAAGGCAGTTTGATCCAAATGCACCTATTCAAATCATGAAAATCTCACTAAATGAGAAGGCTATTTCAGCAGAAGAAACAGTGGAAAGATATTTACAGGCTTTAATTGTTAGGGATGATGATTATGCGAAAAGCATGATGGAGCAACCGCCAGAGTTTTTAACATATTCAAATCCACACCAAATTGGTTATGATGTCATCAGTTCGAAAGAGGAAAATGGAATCACGAATGTTACAGCTAATGTGTACTGGACGTATACGGCAAATCCTTATTATAAAGTAGGAACCTATCAATTCATATTGAAGCAGGAAAACGATCGATTTATTATACAGAATGTCACTGAAACGGGAAATGTTGAGGTTACGAGCGCTGATTTTTCAAATGAGCTTTTCTTAGTAAAAGATGGTGGAAATAAAGAGCGTCTGTTTTCTTTAACAGATATTCCAAAAGAATTTGTACAAACAAATTCTGTAAGAATTAGTTCATTAGTCATTAGTCATGATGAGAAGAACGTCATTTTCAGTCTGCAGGAAATGGCTGAAAAAGTGGAAGAACCTGCTGGGGTTGCTATTCTTAAATACGATCGTGATCAAAAAGCCTATACCAAAATTGCCCGATTAGAGCCGAAAAACAAAAACGAGGCACTTGTAGTTGAACAAATGTCCCTCGACTCAACAGGCCAATATCTAATTGCCGATGTATTTTCTGAACCTGGCTTTGCCCCAGAGACTTATCTTTTTGATGCTGAAAAAGGGGCGGAAATCGACCGGTATACAGGTTCACATTCATTATTTTGGCAAGGTCAAAAATTAATGCTGCAGGTCATAGATGAAAATCAATCGATGCTATATGAATACAATCCAGAAACAAATGAGAAAAAAGTATTTTAATGTCCAAAAAATTAGCCAATTCACGGTTACTAAATGGCACCGTTGAATTGGCTTTTTGCTTTAAGATGACATCACTTGTCCGCCATTAACATGTATCGTTTGTCCTGTTACAAATCGTGAATCATCAGAGGCAAGAAAAATAAAGGCAGGAGCGACTTCAAATGGCTGGCCTTGACGGTCCATCGGATTGCCAGCAAGTGGAACCTGGTCAGCTGAAAAACTAGCAGGGATCAGAGGAGTCCAAATTCTGCCGGGAGCAATGGCGTTGACACGGATTCCCTGACTAACTAAGTTATTGGCCAAAGCACGAGTAAAACCGATATTAGCGCCTTTTGTTGCTGTATAATCGATTAACTGCTCGTTGCCATAATAAGTAACAACAGAGGAAGTATTGATAATGGAACTTCCAGCTTTTAAGAATGGAAGTGCAGCCCTTGTTACATAAAAATGGGAATAGATATTTACCTTAAATGTGTCATCGAATTGTTCATCAGAAATATCAAGCAGACTCATTTGCTGAAACTGGATCCCAACGTGGTTACAGAGAACATCGAGTTTACCAAAGGTTTTAATCGTTTCTTCAACGATATGAACGCATTGCTGTTTCTTTCTTAAATCTCCTGGCAACAGTATACACCGTTGTCCAAGCTCCTCAATCCTGTTTTTTGTTCGGTTAGCATCCTCGTGTTCATCCAAATAGCTAATGGCAACATCTGCCCCTTCTTTTGCAAAAGCAATGGCTGCGGCAGCTCCCATGCCACTATCACCACCCGTGATCAGCACTGTTTTTCCTAAGAGTTTTCCGCTACCTTTATAATTTGGATTTTCGATAATGGGTCTTGGCACCATTAAACCTTCTACACCGGGTTGATGGTATTGACGCTGCTCAGGAACGGTTAAAGCCACATCTTTGTATTGGGTGATTTTCCCGTAATTTGGGTATAACGGGTATTCGTGATTGAAATTCTGATTTTTTTCGGGCATGAAAATTCCTCCCCCTTACAATAACATTTTGGGTTACTTTATGACTGGGGAGTGGAAAAGGTGCCTAGTATATTTTGAGGGTAACAGGGGATAGAAATCGTGAATACAGTATAAAAGGTATAATACTCCGAGGGAGGCATCTATTATGCAAAACTACTATTATCATCCTGAAGTAAAATTATTGTTAGTGAATCATTCAGATGAAAAGGTTGAAGTTTTTTATAACACCAATCAAATTCCTTTCAAAATGCCGTTGATCGGACAGCGTCCACCATTCTATACAAATCCGCAATATGAACAGTATTATCCAAAAATTTAGTTAACATTGAATTATACAAAGGTTAAGCCAACTCTCGAGATGATTTTTCATCAAAAAGGGTTGGCTAATTTTAACTTTTTATGAACAAATTATGAAATTTTTATGAAACTTACCAAAATGTGGCGGATTCGATATGGACAAACTGTGATATTTGTCATAATGGCGTTGTAAGGGGCTTTTTTTATTATTTTATAAAAATGAAGGGGTGTGATTTATATGGCAAAGCCAGAGTTGCATCAAAAAACTCAAGTCGAAGATAGTAGTTCATTACGGGGGACACTCATAATGACATCAATCCTCGGATTGATTTTGGTCGGAGCGTGGTATGGCGTATGGAGTTTATATTTAGGGCGATAATTCAGAAATAGAAAGGAGCAATGGTAACCATGCATATGCATAAATATGAAAAACTTTGGCTGCTATTTGGTATCGCTGCTTTATTAGTTTTCACAATAACTATTGGAGTCAGCGCATTCTACATGGGAAATCAGCCGCCTAGCTGTCTGGTAACAGTAGATCCGGCTAATGTTGATACCACTGCACCATTTGATCAACCTGGTCTGAAGCAAGTTGGAGACAAACAGTATGAACTAGTTGTTGTAGCATCTGCATTTAACTATGATGTGGGCCCAGAAAAAGTAATTCAAGTACCGGTTGGATCTACGATTAACTTCATCGGAACTACGAAGGATGTAATCCATGGTTTTGAGGTTGCAGGTTCAAACGCAAACATGATGTTGGAACCAGGTTATATTAATACGGTCGAAACTACGTTCAATAAGCCTGGTAAATATACGATTGTTTGTAATGAATATTGTGGTCTGGGTCACCATTTAATGTTTGCAACTTTGGAGGTGGTTGAATAATGAATCCAATAGCTAGTATTGATCGAAAAGATGCAAAGCTTACTATGGCTTACTTATATGTCGCATTTATTGCATTATTCCTAGGTGCCACCGCTGGATTGCTTCAAGTTTTAGCGCGTTCCGGTAAAGTAAAACTTCCATTTGGCATTGAGTATTATCAAGTACTTACAGTTCACGGAGTGTTATTAGGTCTAGTTTTAACTACTTTCTTTATTTTAGGTTTTATTTTTGCAACACAAAGTAAGTCATGTGGTACTTACTCAGAAGGTGAGCGCCGATGGGCATGGATTAGCTACTGGATGATGACGATCGGTGTTGCTTTATCAGCCACGTTTATTCTATTAGGTGAAGCTTCTGTACTCTATACAATGTATGCACCAATGATGGCCCATCCATTACACTATGTTGGTCTTACACTTGTTGTAGTTGGAAGCTTAGTTGGTGGTTTTGTTGTATTCCACCGTCATTATCGTTGGAAAAAGGAAAATCCCGGACAAATTTCGCCGCTTTTGAGTTTTATGGGTGTAAGTACATTAATCATGTGGCTTGTTGCTTGTCTAGGTTTAGCAACAACTGTTTTAGTACAAATTATTCCTTGGTCAATCGGTCTTGTACCAACAATTGATGTATTAATCAGTCGTACATTATTCTGGTATTTTGGCCACCCATTAGTATACTTCTGGTTACTACCTGCTTATATGGTTTGGTATGTAATCGTACCGAAAATTATTGGTGGTAAGATCTTTAGTGATGCGTTGGCTCGATTGTCCTTCATCTTGTTTATCTTGTTCTCAATTCCAGTTGGATTCCATCATCAATTACTTGAGCCAGGTATCGATCCATTCTGGAAATACTTACAGGTAGTATTAACGTTCCTTGTAGTAA
>JAEWMK010000477.1 GCA_023457235.1 Bacillota bacterium | reverse complement strand
CTAAAGGCGCTGGCTTTCATACATATTCAAGCCTCTATTGCCTTTGCCACTTTTGCCACCCCTTAAGGGCTGTTTATATTACATGGCTACCCTTTGAAAGGGTCTGTATATTCTTTTACACTTAATTTATCTAATGCTATATCATGTTTCTCTTGATCTTGAATGTATTTTTTTATTGTAGCTTCGTTTAGTCCTACTGTACTTACATAGTATCCTTCGGCCCAAAAATGCCTGTTTCCAAATTTATATTTTAAATTTGCATGTTTATCGAACATCATGAGCGCACTCTTCCCCTTTAAATATCCCATGAAGCTTGATACTGATAATTTGGGTGGTATGCTCACTAACATGTGAACATGATCTGGCATAAGATGACCCTCAATTATTTCTACACCTTTATATTTACATAGTGTTCTTAATATTTCTCCTACGCTCCTCCTATATTGATTGTAGATTATTTTTCGTCTATACTTTGGAGTAAAGACAATATGGTATTTGCACATCCATTTAGTATGAGCTAAACTATATTCCTTATTTGCCAATGATACTCACTTTCCTTTCCTTATTTTAGAGGCTTGAACAATCTCTATTATAGAACTGAAAGTGAGTATTTTTGTATAACAATTTGTTGCCCACCCGCATAGCGGGTGGTTTTATGTTTCGCCTTATTCAGGCTCAACAGACTAAAGTCCATAAATAAAATAGGAACTGCAATCCCAGCAGTTCCTTGACTAATGCACCATTAATTTTTACCTTCGACCTAGTATAAAAGCTAAAAAGATATACATTTTTTGCTTTTTGTATTATATTAAAAGTAATTTCCCTGTTATACAAAAGGAGAATTTGTTATGGAACAAACTTTTGAATCTTTAATAACTGAATATAGCATAGAACTAAATAGACCTTTAACAACCAAAGAACTAGAATTTGTCCAATGGCTTGTAGAAAGAATTAATGAGCAGCATGATTAGGGCTGGAGACTAATTCCCCTATTCTTGATTTCATCTAAAAGCAAATCAAGAAAATCTTTACTAACGCCAATCTCCATAGCCTTACGATAAGAATCTAGCAATAATTCATCTGATAAGCTTTCTAAAGAACTCACTTTTCTCCTTCTCCCTTTCCATCCAAAAAGATTCAACACAATTACTATTTTTACTATAAATGTGATGTTTTTTCAATGAAATTGTTCATAATTAACAGAATTTCAACAATATTTTTAGAGAAATTTGTTCGTTATTCACAAAAAATAGACCTGATAGATTCAGGTCCATGGCTTATGTTTTTCAATCATTCTTCAGATGTTGTTGTGAGCCAGAGTTCCTGACCCTCTGGCCAGCACTTACGTTTCTTAAGCAATATATTATATCGGTTGGAAAAGTTCCAAGTTCGTCTACCTTTCTTTATCTTGGTGGATTACCTTCCTGAATAAGTTGCTATTTCATGATACATCTGTTATTCTTAGAAAGAATTATTTTTGTTCTAAATCAGATTGAGAATGGAATTTTGGTTTTCGTCTAAAGTATTTGAGCAAGGGTAGTACCACATTGTGCAGATTCGCACTAGGAGGCAACAATTATGGAACAAGGTAAAGTTAAGTGGTTTAATGCAGAAAAAGGTTTTGGATTCATTGAGCGTGAAGGTGGAGAGGACGTATTCGTTCATTTCTCAGCAATCCAAAGCGAAGGTTTCAAATCTTTAGACGAAGGTCAAAGTGTAACTTTTGAAATTGAACAAGGACAACGTGGTCCACAAGCTAAAAACGTTCAAAAAGCTTAATAATAGCTAATGACAGATCCTATTTATAGGGTCTGTTTTTAATTTGGTACAATGACAAAAGCAAAAGCCCTATTCAAAAGATGAATAGGGTTTTTGCTTTTTTAAGCATCATTTACGAAACAATATTGGAAAAAATACAACTGGTGAATTTAGTATAGCATATGATGGGCGTAATTCCTAATTTTTTTGAGTTGACAAATTCATTAGCATCAACTTTGTCATAATTAACAGACTTGATGCCGCTCCCGATATCACTTAACCCATGGGCAGCATCACACGTTCCATTCAATAAGCAGTCCAGCATGTGTTAATCCGCCACCGAAGCCATAAAGCAACAACTTGTTACCATTTTTGATTTTTCCTTCAAGTACTCCTTTATCTAGTGACAAGGGGATCGTAGCTGCCGAGGTATTACCAAATTCAACTAAACTGTATAATGTTTTCTCAAGTGAAAAATCTGCCTTGTCACAAATGGATTCAATCATTCGTAAATTCGCACTATGAGGGATAAACCAATCGACTTCACTCAACGCTAAGTTTGCTTTTTCCATCACACTTTCCATACCTTTAGGAACTGTAGTAACCGCCCATTTATATACCTCACGTCCATTTTGAACGAATTTACCGCTATGGATGATATCTTCTTCAAACATTTGTTTTGATAAGTTTGACACATATAGGTTTTTTCCTTTTTCACCTACTGAACCCACATGTGCCGAAAGGAAACTCGGTTGATTTTCACTGTACTCCACGAGTACTGCTCCTCCACCGTCTCCAAAAATAATGCATGTAGTTCGATCTTCATAATCTGTGATTCTAGATAAGGTCTCTGCTCCAATGACAAGAATTTTCTTGTGTAAACCAGCAGTAATTAATCCGTTAGCCACATGCAACCCATATGTAAACCCTGCACAAGCTGCATTTAAATCAATAGCTCCAGCATTCTTTATACCCAGTTTTGCTTGGACTAATGCAGCAGTACTTGGAGTATTGAAATCGGGTGTTAATGTACAGACAATAATCATATCTACGTCTTCTACTGATTTTTCAAATCGTTCCATTAAGTTCCAAACAGCTTTACAGCCTATATCACTTGTATACTCTTCTTCATGTGCAATTCTTCGTTCTTTAATACCAGTTCGCTTCAAAATCCATTCATCATTGGTATCAACTAATCTTTCTAAATCATCATTTGTTAATCTTTTTTCAGGGACATATGAACCGATTGCCGTAATACGTGCTTTGGACCTAGACATGAGAAACCACCTTTAAAATTTTATAACAATTATTCAATTCTTTATATCATTTTATCACTAATTATTAATAGTAGGTACTAATTTATATTAAAAGATTAATAATGCAAACAAAAAGATGAGCCACAGATCCCGACCCTGTGTCCCAAAATTTTAATCTCCACCTCCACCACAGCTAGAGCAGGAACTACTAGATGAGCAAGAACTACAAGAACTAGCTGACCCGCAACTTGTACAACTTGATGAACTTGCGCTACTAATTTTCATGTAACTTGAAAATTCATCATAATGAAAATAAGAAACAGATAGGAAAGGGACGAGCATTGCATTGAAATTTTTCTGAATTTTGCTTTTTCTCATCTTTTCTTGTATAACGCCTTTTTCATAATCTTTTATTGTATTTGCTGTATTTTTCATGGAGGAAATAAGCGAGAGTACAGTAGTAATATAGTTGGTATCACTTTTAAAATATATATCTATAAGTTCGTTTTCTGATAAATTTTTAAACTCATCAATAATGTTTGGATTTACAGGATGCCTGAAAAATCCATTATATAGATGGATATTCTCTTTTCTTATGAAAAAAAGCTCAGCATACACCCAATCAAAAAATCCTCGCAAATCAGGATCAGGCAACTCTTTTACATTTGGACTGTGATGAAGAATATTACCTAAATATTTTTTTGAAAAATCATCATACTCACGGGTAAACATAAGCATCTGATGCCACAGATCATCAACTTTCCCGCTAAACATTGGCGACTCTTTTAAAAGAGCAGTCATAATAAAGTAGCGTTTTAAATCTTGTAGACGCCAATTGTATTCATTTTCTTTAAACTTAATTTCTTTCTTTATCCGCTCTTCTACGTTTCTCATATAACTTATACTTAGTGACTGCTCCAGGTTATCACTTAGTTTTTTTAACCCTTTTATCGGTTTTAACTCTACCGATTTTGGTGATAAACCAAATTTAAAGGAGAGTTTTTTACGTAAAAATAAAATAAACCAAATAACAACTGCGAACAGGAGTATCCATGCCATCAAATTCCCCCTCATATTAGAATACATTTTTAAGCTGCTGTTATAACTACAGACAACGAAAAATTTGTACTATCTTTATTCTAATACAAATTTCTAAATAATATCATATCTAGGCTGAAAAACGTTTGATCAAAAAACTGACCTGCCTTGTCTAATACAGTTCACAGTTCAATCTATTTCATTGCAATCTGTTCTAAAACTGAACGATTAATGATTTCAATTTCATTATCATTAATTAATATGTATCCCAACCTTTGGAATTCAGATAATTTACGACTAATACTTTCCCTTGATGTCCCTAGCAATGACGCTAGATCTTTTTTACTTAAGAATAAGGTAAAACACTGAGTAGTTTTATTCATCTGTTCCACTAAATAATTGGCCAACCTAGAATCTACTTCTTTTAAAGTAACTGCACTTAATCTGTCTTCTAACATGCGCATACGCTTCGTTATTTGCTCCATTATTTTAAATAGAACAATCGGTGATTTTATTAAAAAACTTTTTAGCTGTTCCCCTTCAAGCATACAAATAATGGATGGCTCCACTGCTTCTACATTAACAGATAATGGTTCTTCTTGGAATAATGCCGTCACACCAAAGAAATCTCCTGAGCCGATAAAGCGCAAAATTTGTTGATTTCCATCTTTTAATACACGTTCAACTTTCACTCGACCATTTCGAACAATGAATAGCATTTTTTTGTCATCACCTGCTCGTAATATTAGTTGTCCTTTGGAGAATTTTTGAGTTTGTATTATTTGTGAAATGGCCTTCAATTCCTCTTCAGTTAGGTTCTGAAAGATTGAGACATTTGAGAAACTATTTCTTTTATTTATACATACCATTTAAATGCTCCTTTCAACCCTTTTTAATTCAAATATAACCTAATTGATAATGATTATCAAATTCAAAATTAATAAAAAGAACTACTTAGCATCTTTCTAAGTAGCTCTAATCTATTAATGAATTTTTAATACAACAATCTCTGCATCAGTATGTGCCTCAATACTGTGATTTTCTAGATTTTCTTACTCTTTTCTTTAATTTCATTTGGAACTGTTACTCGTTGCATAGGTATCCTCTTGATACTTCATGATTCGTTTTTTTAGTGGATTAATAATACATACATCAATCAAAATAATGGTCGTTATACTGACAAAGGTCCATGCAAAAACTTTCGCTGTATCGATATTAATACGAGCCAAAGAAATAGCTGCCCCCATTCCATTATTCGTACCTAATAGTTCTGCCATTATTGTGATCCGGACTGATCCGCCCGCAGCTAACGAAAATGCAGTGAAAAATGGTATCATTAAGCTCGGAAAAATAATTTTTTTCAATTGCACACTTTTCGATTTTTTATAAATGGTTGCCATTTCTAATAGATGTGGATCGATTTGCTGATAACCATTCGCAATATTTAAGAAAAATGTTGGAAAAACTAATATCGCCACAACCATGATCGGAATCATCGTATTTGTCCCAAACCAAACCATGGCGATAACCACTAAAATAATAGGTGGAATCCCTAATAAAAATGAAACAATCGGACGAAACATTTCAAACACCGTTGCATATCGACCTGCGATTAGTCCACAGGCTGAAGCGAAAACACTACCAATTAAAAAGCCAATTAGCATGCGTAACCCCGATATGGCAAATTGACTTGCAAGGTCACCACTCGTCACTAATAACACGAGCGCCTGCCAAGTCTCATATGGCGAAGGAATTAAAATGCTTGGGTAAATCATAGAAAGCAGCTGCCAAATGATCCCTATCAAAAGGCAGCTTATGCTTTGTAATCGATAACTTTTATTACGGCTCATAGTAGAACTCATCGTCTGGTAATTTGCCTCCGATTATATCCGGTGAGAGAGTCGCTAGTTTTTCAAAGAAAAACTCTAGTTCTTCCTTCGCATCTTGTGCCGAAACAAATTCAATATTTAAGTAAGGTAATAAATTTTCAATGAATTTTGGTTCAAGTCCTTCCTGATACTGAGCAATAATTTGTGCTGCACCTGCAGGGTCTTCTTTTAAATTCGCAACCGAAGCTGCCAATTGCTCTTGGAATAATGCAATAAACTCTGGGTGTTCTTCAATTAAAGAACCATTCGCAATAATACCTGCTTGTGGGATACGAAGCTCTTTGCCAGTAACTGTTGCCCATTCCTCTTGTAAACTACCGATTTTTTGAAGATTTTTGCCTTCTTTTTTTGCTTTAGCTACAGCAAGTGACGCTGTATGTTCTGGTAAAATAGCATATTCTGCTTGCCCCGCCGCTAATAACTGCACAACTTCTTGAGGGGTTGCTGTATATTCAATCTTCATATCCGTTTCTGCTATACCATTTTCTTTCAATAAATAACGGAAAACCAAATCTGGCATATCGTTTTTAAAAGGTACGTGGATAGTCTTCCCTTTCATATCTTCCCATGTAAACGTTTCACCTTCTGGTCCAATAACATATAAAATACCCCAAATTAACGTATTAATTAACTTCACATCAACATCTTTATTATAAAGATTTGCTCCTACATAGGTTGGTACAGCTGAAATTTCTGCTTGCCCTGAACTAATGCGAGCACGTAGTTCATCTGGCGTTTTCCATGTTAAAAATTCAACTTCATCTGCACCCTGAGCTAATAAGTTTTCATGATTTAATTTGTATAATGGAGCTGTAATAGAAATACCTGATGGTGCTTGGATTGTTACTTTTTCCGGTTTTGCTGCTTCTGGTGCAGCTTGCTCTGTTGTTCCCTCTGTTTCAGTTGGTGCTGGTTCTTTCGTTTGTTCCGCACCACAAGCAACTAAAAACAAAACTAGTATTAAAAATAGAAATGGATATAATAACTTTTTCATAACTTAGGTCTCCTTTAATAATTGGTATTCAATCGTTTTAATATAATTAAAATCACGCTCACTTCTCGGAACGTCTAATTTTATCGTGTTGTACACTCCGTTCCCGGCATCTTTAAATTGGATAATCTTATCTGCCAAAGTTGCAGCCTCTGTATAATCATGAGTGACATATAGAGCACTAACTCCTTTAGAATCAATTAAGGTAATAAGCTCTGCCATCAGCTGTTTCTTTAAAGAATAATCAAGCGCGGAAAACGGCTCATCCATTAAGATTAGTTCCGGATTGCAGGCAAAGGCCCGTAAAATGGATACTCGCTGTTTCATTCCTCCAGAAAGCTGTCTCGGATATAAATGCAGCGCTTCCTCTAAACCGACTAAACGAACGAGTTGCAAAATCCTCTCCTCATCCACTTTTTCGTTGATACTGAAAATAACGTTTTCCCATAATGTGCACCAAGGTAATAACCGAGGTTCCTGAAATACGTAGCTTGTTGTTGTTGCGCAGTTTTCAATTGAACCGGTAGTAGGTGTTACTACTTTCGTCGCCAGATTTAACAGTGTTGTTTTTCCACAGCCAGAAGGACCAACGATTGCGATTACTTCGCCCTTATACAGGATCGTTTCAAAACGTTGAAGTACTACATTAGCTAAAAAACACTTACTAATATTGGTAAAACTTAGTATGGGCTTCATTGTGGTTTACGTGCTATGACAGAAATGTGCCCGAAATATGTACGCAATTCATCAAAGTCATTTACAAGTTCAGTGAAGTATTCTAATACTTCTTCATTTTTCGTTGCGTTTTTTAGTATTCCGATAATTCCGTCTATGCCTTCATCATGTAATAAGCCTTTTAATGATAGTAAGTGTAGTTCGCCTGGTACTGCTTCAATTTTGAAAAACCCTGCTTGTTCGAATTGGTTAACCCAACAATCATATTTTAATGGCTGTGCCTTAATGACGATTAAATCTTGCAATTCCTTCAGCTTTTCTTGCTGCTCATCTTCCGACTTGTCTACTTTAACAAGTAAATCGTGTGTCGCTACAATACCGCCTGGCTTCAGTACACGGAAGTATTCTTTAAGCGCCTTCTCTTTCAACTCATTCGGAAGCATGGTAAGCATTGCTTCGTTTAAAACAACATCAAATGTGTGATCTTCAAAAGGCAACTCTGTGGCATTCCCATGTTGAACTGTAATCAAATGCTCAAGGTTATTGTCAGAAATATTTTGTTTTGCCCTTGCAAGCGCCTCTTTATTAAGATCGATGCCCGTAACAGATGCTCCGTACGTTTTTGCAATATGAATAGCAGTAGTACCCATATTGATGGCTACCTCTAAAATTTTTGTGTCTGCTGTGAGGTGGCAAGCATCTAGTAAACGTTGTGTTGCTTTCTTACCACCTGGACGAAGTACGGTTTTACCTAGTGATGCCAAAAATGTGTGTGTCGGTAGACGTTTTTGTGAAATTGTCATAACTGACCTCCTCTTTCATTCTAAAAATATTATAATTGATAATGATTATCATTATCGTGACCTACGTCACGCTTTTTTGATTTTTTTTACATTTATTTGTACATTTAGTAGAAAAAATAAGATTAGTATGCATTGAACTATATAAAGAAATAGCATATTATTTACAAATTAGAGAGTTCTTAGCGAATCACTTATAAAAGGGAATCATAGAAAGTGTATGATTCCCAAAGTCTGTGGATGAACTGGAAAATGGGAATCATAGAACGCATATGAGGACCAGTTCTTCTACTCACCTAATAAGATGCGGCCATGTTAAGAGCGGAACTCCTCTCTAGTCCGCAATAATAAAAAATGAAATGCGGCCATATGAAGCACAAAGCCCACTGTCCGCATTGTTGGAAAGCCAGTTTCAGTCTTCCTGCTATGCCTACTGCATAACATGACCCTAAGAAATAATCATTCTGTTCCTTGCACACCAAAACCATTACCAAATTTTATTGAATGTAACTGCCCATCAGTAGCCCAATTTTCCCGTTCGTATTCATCAAATACCACAGCTATCCATTGCTTTTATACTTTTAAAGTTTTTACTGCTTCTTTGGTAATGGCCTCGACAAATTGCTGTTTTTGTTCCATTGTTCTTCCTTTTGCCATCTTAACAGTGAGAAATGGCATTTACCCCACCCCTAAACAAACATTATAATTCTACCGTTCTGTAGCTTTTTCAATGTATTCTTTTATCTTTCTCTCTTCCCAATCTACACCAAGATTAAATAACGTAAATATCGATATTCCATGGACTAGAACTCCAATTCCCCATCCTCCAAGCGAATATAAGAACCACCAATTACCCGCATCGGATAGTAAATTGATGAAAAAAGCATGATGTTTACCAGAAGGTAGACCGTTATGTAAATGTAAAACACTTTAAGATTTTGTACTTTTCTTTTTGCTCTTAAATATTTACCATCCTTTTCTATATCCAACACCTCACACCAGGATTACCATATTTTGTATTAAAAACCTATTTAAAAACAAATTTAAAATAGTGCCAGACTTCCCGACCCTGTGTCCCAGTTTTAATGACAAGCCTAGTATTCTACTATTGACAACATAAATAAAGTAGTTTTATATTAAAACTATGAAAACGATAATCATTATCATATAAAATGCTACTCCCGTTTACCTTCTATTTGGGTTAATCATTAGTGGATGCAGTAAATAAAGGAGGAATATAAATGTCTGAACAAAAATTGTCAGATTTAATTAGTCCTGAAGCTGTAATTAATTTTGAAACTGGTGCGATTAAAGCAAGCACTTTAGATTCAATCATCAAACTATTGCCTTTTGAAATGGGCTTTTGCGATGCCAACGATATTTTCCGCTGGTATTCAAATAATCCAAACCGCGTGCATGGCCGCCGTAAAGAAGCTATTGGTCGCCCTGTGCTTGAGCTTCACCCAAAAGTGGCTCACCACGTTGAAAAATTGTTGAATGATTTCCGTTCAGGAACACGCGATGAATGGGAATTTTGGTTCCCAAAACGCTCTGGTGAAACTGGTCAAATTTACCAAAAATTCATGGCAGTACGTGATGAAAATGGAAAATACCTTGGCTGTATGGATGTGACCGTTAATATCGACCTTTTCCAAGGAAAAGAAGGCACAAATACCCCTGAAACTATTGACGAATTTATAGCTGTTAAACCTGGAAAATAATAAAATACCTTTCTTATTTGAGAAGCTTATGAAAAACACATTGAATTCCCTGATTCAATGTGTTTTTTTAATTTTTATCAAGTTCATTGGTTCTCAATACTATCTTTTAAAAATCAAATATAAAGTAAAGGCCTCTGAAAAAGTGGAAGAGGCCCACTTTTTCAGAGGCCTTTTTCTATAACCCAATTATTTCTGCTACAAGTTGGTGGGAGTAGAGTCGGGCGTTTTGGTCATAGACCATTGTGCTCACCATGATCTCATCTGCCTTCGTCTCATCTAAGAAGGATTGCAGCTTTTTCTTTACGTTTGTAGGGCTTCCGATGATCGTGGAGCCTAATTGTTTTTCTAAAATTGCCTTTTCATATGGGCTCATGAGCTCATCCAAATTCTTTACTGGTGGTTGTAACTGTGATGGTGTATTCCTTATCATGTTAAGGAAGGTTTGTTTGATAGAAGTGGCAAGCGATTCTGCCTCCTCATCCGTATCTGCCACGATGACGTTTACTGCTACTATTGCGTATGGCTCTTTATAATCCTCCGATGATTGGAAGTTCTCATAATACAATTTTAGGGCTGGTAGTGTGTTTTCAGGTGAAAAATGACTGGCGAAAGCAAACGGCATCCCGAGTTGTGCCGATAATCGGGCACTATACTCACTAGAACCTAACAACCAAATAGGGATATTTGCTCCTTCACCAGGGATTGCTCGTACCGCTTCCGTACCTTGGAAATACGCTTGCAACTGTACTAATTGTGTTGGGAAATCATCGCCATTGGTGTAGTTTGCCCCTCGAAGGGCATGGGCTGTTCGTTGATCCGTTCCCGGTGCACGCCCTAATCCTAAATCGATTCGGCCTGGAAACATAGCTTCGAGGGTTCCGAATTGCTCCGCGATAACCAGTGGCGAATGGTTTGGAAGCATGATTCCACCGGATCCTACACGAATGGTAGAAGTATGTGCCGCTACATGGCCGATTACTACGGATGTTGCAGAGCTTGCTATTCCAGGCATATTATGGTGCTCCGCTAACCAGTACCGTTTATAGCCTAGTTTTTCCGTTAACTGGGCTAACTCTATCGAATGTTGAAAGGATTGGCTAGGCGTCCCCCCTTGCACGATGGGTGCAAGGTCAAGGACGGAAAAGGATATTTCGTTGAGGGGTTTTGTCGGTCTAGTTATTGTCATAGAATATCCACTTCTTTCTTTTTAATTTACTATAGTGGGATGGAGCATGGATGTGTTTGATTAGTATAGTATTTAATATTTTTGCGCACCTATTCAAAAAGTTATTACATATGTGCCGAGACAACGGACGCGGCGGAAAAACTCGCATGGCGCAGTTATCTTGCGAAAAAACAGCTTGCTAAAGATCATGAAATAGAATACGACCCACTTCATAGTTTGAAAGAGGACTACGGAGCAGATGAAATAATGATTATTACGATTACCGACAGCTTTGAGTCCCGGATACGTTCGTATGAGTTGATTGCGAAGGAAATATCAAATGGCACCCGTCCCCCAATGCGGTAATCTTTATCGTACCGGGGATACGAACCAGAACTGTCAAATATGAAAAGACGATTACTTTGAACGCAACAGTCTCATAAGATAAGAAATTTTTTAACAGTATTGGTGTACTTCACAGCAATTGACCCGATTTGGCTATATGGGTT
>JAEWMK010000476.1 GCA_023457235.1 Bacillota bacterium | reverse complement strand
TTCTTTTTTACTTCTTAATTAATTCAAGCTCTACAGGAATAAATTCTTCAACAGTTTCTCCTTTAATAACAGAGATTGCTGTCTCAACACCCTTTTGACCAATTAGGTCAGGCTTTTGAGCAACTGTTGCTCCCATACGGCCATCTTCTACAGCTTTTACTGCATCATCGGTAGCGTCAAAACCAACTACTAACACATCATTTAAACCAGCAGCAGCTAGTGCTTCTAAAGCACCTAGTGCCATCTCGTCATTATGAGCAAATACTGCTTGAATGTCTTTATTACCTTGAAGAATGTTTTCCATTACTGTTAAACCTTTTGCTCTGTCAAAATCAGCAGCTTGTTTTGCTACAACTTCTACGCCTTCTACGCCATCTACAGCACTATGGAATCCTTCTCCGCGCTCACGAGCAGCAGAAGACCCTGGAATACCTTCAAGCTCTACAATTTTACCTTTGCTTCCTAAAGTTTCAAGAATGAACTCTCCAGCCATTTTACCACCTGCTACGTTATCAGAAGCAATGTGAGCTACAACTTCTCCACCTTCTGCACTACGGTCAACTGTGATAACTGGAATACCGGCGCTGTTTGCTGATTCAATCGCAGCCACTACTGCAGCAGAGTCAGTTGGGTTAATAATTAATGCATTCACACCTTGTTGAATTAAATCTTCAATATCACTAATTTGCTTAGCAGGGTCATTTTGAGCATCAACAGCAGTGATTTGAATACCTTGCTTTTTCGCTTCTGCTTCAGCACCTTCCTTTAGAGTAACAAAGAAAGGATTGTTTAATGTCGAAACGGATAAACCAAGCTTCATTGAATCTGTAGCTGGTGCTTCCTTATCTTCACCTGATGTAGCTGGTTCTTCAGAAGTCCCAGGAGCTTTTGTTGAGCAGCCGACAGCAAAAATCATAGTAAGTGCTGCGAGAAGTAAAACCTTAAACCAATTTTTCATTTTAACATCCTCCTATTTTTGATTTTTTAAGATCTTGTGTTAAGCTGACTTTTTACGATCTAAAATTACCGCTAAAAGGATAACACCTCCTTTAACGACTTGTTGGTAGAATGATGAAACATCTAATAAATTTAAACCATTATTTAGAACCCCGATAATAAGGGCACCAACCAATGTACCAAAAATCCAACCACGTCCACCTGATAAACTAGTTCCACCTAGTACAACTGCAGCAATTGCATCAAGCTCGTAGGCTGTTCCAGCTGTAGGTTGGGCAGAGTTTAATCGCGATGTTAAAATAATTCCTGCCAATGCAGATAAAAGACCTGTGATTGAATAAACCCAAATTTTCACTTGATCAACTTTTATACCAGATAGAATTGACGCTTCTTCATTCCCGCCAATTGCATATACTCTTCGTCCAAATGTCGTTTTCTTTAGTATGAAGTATAAAATAGCATAACTTATTAGCATCCAAATAACCGGAACAGGAATCCCAAAGAAATAACCTCTTCCCATTAATTCAAACGATAAATCCTTTGATAACCCTGTGATTGGGCGGCCTTCTGTATAAACTAAAGCTAGTCCTCTAAAGATGGTCATCGTTGCCAGCGTCGCTATAAACGGGGCAACTTTTCCTTTTGTAATTACAAAACCGTTAATAGCACCCATAATTGCGCCCGCTAATAATCCAAGCAACATTGCCAAAATTGGATCCATACCACTCGCCATAAACCCGGCAGTTAAAGCGGCAGCAAGAGCAAGCATAGAGCCGACGGAAAGATCAATCCCCCCAGTTAAAATAACGAATGTCATCCCAAAAGCTATGAGTGCATTGATTGATACTTGACGAAGGATATTTAAAATATTATCTAATGATAAAAAGTTTGGACTTAATATTGATAAAATAATTGTAATGACAGCAAAACCTAATAGAGGTCCTAGTTTCTGCAATGATGTTGAAATTTTTGATTTTTCCATTTTAATTCCCTCCCGTTGCGGCTTGCATAATCTTTTCTTGATCTGCTTCATCCCGCTCTAAGGTTGCAGAGACTTTACCCTCATGAATGACTAAAATACGATCACTCATCCCTAAAATTTCAGGTAATTCCGAAGAGACCATAATAATAGATACACCTTGTTCAGTTAATTCATTCATAATGTGGTAGATTTCCTTTTTAGCGCCAACATCTACTCCTCTTGTCGGCTCATCTAAAATTAGAATTCTCGGGTTAATCCCTAACCATTTCCCAATTACAATTTTTTGCTGATTTCCACCACTTAAGGACTTTACTAATTGCTCTGAGCCTGAGGTTTTTACATGTAATTTATCAATCATTTGGCTCACAAACTCGTTTTCTTTCTGAGCTGAAATCACGCCTTTGCTAGATAGACGTGCTAAATTCGGAATCGCAAAATTTTCACGAACAGTGAGGTCTAATACTAATCCTTCTACTTTTCGATCTTCAGTAATGAATCCGATTCCTGCCTTAATAGCATCATAAGGTGTTCTAATCTTCATTTCTTCACCGTCAATAAACACCTTACCACTTTGAGTTGGTAGAGCCCCGAATAAAGCTTCCATTATTTCTGTCCTACCAGCACCCATTAAACCCGCAACACCTAGGATTTCTCCCTCACGAACATTGAAATTTACATCCTTAAATTTTCCATTACTTGTGAAATTTTCAATTCGTAGTCTTTCCTTGCCTGGTGTTGTTGTTCTTGTTGGAAAGCGCTCACCTAACTGTCGACCTACCATCATCCGGACTACTTCATCAAAATCAGTATCCTTTATTTTTTTCGTTCCGATAAATTCTCCATCTCTAAGCACAGAAATCCGATCACAAATTCTAAAGATCTCTTCCATTCGATGTGAGATATACACAATTCCTACTCCGGTAGCTTTTAATCCATTTATAACTTGGAAAAGGGCTTCAATTTCCCGATCGGTTAAAGCAGCTGTTGGTTCATCCATAATTAATACTTCAGCATTAGTAGCCACGGCACGAGCTATTTCAATCATCTGTTGTTGACCAACTGAGAGCCTTCCCGCCTCTATATTGGGATCTAAATCAACACCTAGTCTATTTAAATATTCCTTTGTTTTTTCTTTCATTTCTTTTGTTCGTAAAATTCCCAAACGACCTGTTGTTAATTCTTTTCCCAGAAACATATTCTCACTTACAGTTAAATAGGGAATGATGTTTAATTCCTGATGAATAACGGCGATCCCGGCTTTTTCAGCTTGCTTTGGATTTGTAAATGAAACCTCATTTCCTTTTACAAAAATAGATCCTGTATCCCGTTCATAAATTCCGGTTAATATTTTCATAAGCGTGGATTTCCCAGCTCCATTTTCGCCCATCAAAGCATGGATCTCTCCAGGAAGCACTTCAAAATCCACATTTTCCAGTACGCGATTCCCAGAAAATGCCTTACTAATTTTCTTCATTTCTATTAATGGCTGTCTTGTTTCCATTAGAAAATCACTCCAGCTTGAAGGATGATATTGGCATAAGGAGTTGCCTCCCCTGTTCTAATAACAACCTTCGCATGTTTAGTTAATTCTTTAAATTGCTCATGAGAAACATAAGTTAATTCCTTACCAGGTAATAAGTCTTCGATTGACTTGTTAATACTTGGGTTTTTTTCTCGAATTTCAGTAGCCAATGTTGCAGCTTCCACTTCCATATCTTGAATAATGGTATTAAGCGTTTCTAAAAAGCTAGGGACTCCGAGCTTTAAGGAAAGGTCAATCCTTTTGATACCATTCGGAATCGGCAAACCACAATCCGCTATTACAATCGTGTCTGTATGACCTAGTTCCGCTAACACGGAAGCTATATGGCTATTTAATATTCCGTTCTTTTTCATAGATGACTTCATCCTCTCTTGCTGTTAAGGAATATCTCAACCTCTTCTTTTGTAGGCATTCCGCTTTGTGCGCCCAATTTCGTAACCGCCAAAGCTCCTACTGCGTTTGCAAACAGACATGCTTCTTCTATACTCTTACCTTCAGTCAAAGCGACTGCAAGCGCACCGTTAAAAGAATCGCCTGCCCCTGTCGTATCCACCACTTCAACCGGATAACTATCGATATGATGTTCGTTGCCATTTCTGTAGTATGTGATACCTTTTGCACCTTTAGTAACAATTAGTTTTTCTTTTAGTTTGTTTATTTGTTCTTCATTTAAACCTTCAAGTAGTTCAACTACCTCATGCTCGTTCGGAGTAATGTAGTCAATATTAAGTAATATTTCTTTCGACAACTTCGCTATTGGCGCAGGATTTAAAATAATAGTTAGCCCATGCTTTCTTCCGATTTTCACTGCCATTTCTACTGATTCCATTGGAATCTCTAGTTGCAGGAGCATCGTGTCACATGAGGCGATCAGTTCTTCGTGTTTAGCAACAAGCTCTGGTGTTACATGATAGTTTGCACCTGGGACTACAATAATACTGTTATCGTCCTCTGCCAAAGTGATTGAAGCAATTCCTGTTTTTGTATGTGTAACCGGTTCCACATTGGGTGAAGAAACCCGTTGCACTTTTAAGTGGTCAACTAATTCCTTACCAAATAAATCGTCCCCGACACATCCTATTAATGATACATCTGCCCCTAGTCTTGCTGCAGCAACAGCTTGGTTTGCACCCTTTCCACCAGGGATCGTAAGAAATGATGTTCCTATTAATGTTTCTCCTGCTCTGGGGAATGCAAGGGCAGATGTTACTAAATCCATATTAATGCTACCAATTACGACTATTTTTTGACTCAATTTATTCACCTCGGTTTAGTTGATTGGCCTTCGATTAACTCCACAGTAAATGTATAATTTTTTTGTTCAAGTGGGCGATTCTCGATTAGGTCAACTAGGATTTGCACAGCTTTAGATCCAATATTATAAATGGGCTGAGCTATTGTTGTTAATTCTGGGGATGTTATTTCACATAGTGTAATTCCATCAAAACCGATAATAGATAATTGTTCAGGAATTTTAATTCCTAATTCCTCAGCTGCCTTTATTACTCCAACAGCCATAAGGTCATTACCTGCAAAAATCCCATCGATATCTGGATGCAAAGTTAGAAGTTCTTTCGTAACTTCTTTTGTTTTATTAATATTAAAATTTCCATTAACGACTAGATCTGGACGAAACCAATCTAAATCTTGGACTTCATCTAAGTAGCCTCTGCAACGTTCGTCCGCATTTATAACATCGTGCGGTCCTCGAACATGTGCAATTTTTTGACACCCAGTATCACATAGAAACCTAGTTGCAAGTCTAGACCCTTCATAATTATTGACCGTTACTGTTGGTGTATCTGAATTTATCGGTCTATCAAGGGCAACAATTGGAACATTTAAATCTTTAATATGTTCCGCTTTTAATGTACTTGTAACAACAATAAATCCATCTACATATTTTTGATTAAGTGCTTCAATATACTTTTGCTCTTTTATTATATCCTCATCGGAATTACATAACACCAATGTATAGCCTAAATGATTCGTTACATCTTCAACCGCTCTTGCTAGTTGGGGGAAAAATGGATTTGTTATATCCGGAACAATTAAACCAATCATTTTAGATTGTTTTTTAAAAAGGCTTCTCGCAACTGCACTTGGTTTGTAATTTAAACTCTGAATAGCTGCTTCTACATTTTTTCTTGTGTCCTCATTAACATATCCTTTATTGTTTAAAACTCTTGAAACTGTTGCAACAGAAACTCCCGCAGCCTTTGCAACATCTCTAATTGTACTCAAAAAAAACCAACTCCAAGATTAAACTTCTTTATGTGAATCTGTAACCGGTTACACATATTATACTTATCCTTGCTACTGGATGTCAATTACTTTCAGTAACAGTCATAAAAAATTTGAAAGCCAGCATCTCTACCGGCTTTCATTTATTAATTAGGGGATACTCCTTTATGTAATTTCCATATCAAATTTGGTAGCTAGTTTCTTCAGTTTTAGATCAAAAATAAAATTCCCAAGTGGCACGAAAGCTGCTGCAAACGCTAAGATTGACCACAAAATATTCCAGCGAACACGAACAGTGGCATATAAAATACTTAATACATAAACTATGAAAATGAATCCATGCAATCCACCAAAAATAGTTACGAAGATTGGCAAATCAGCCATATATTTAAGTGGCATCGCAACTCCAATTAATATGAGCAGTGAAATACCATCGAGAATTCCCGTTATACGTAGAATGTGAACTGGTTTATTCAGCATCTTTTTTCCACCCCTTAAGCCCTTTACAGCTAAATAATCTCTGCTAAATAGTAAACAACAGGTAAAAAATAGTCAAACAAAAAGCGCTCGTGGATGGGAATATATTGTAGATATCTCCATATACAAAAATACCACAGTATCAACGACCGTGGCATACCCAAATAATAAACTTATCTTTAAAAAAGGGCAGCTTTTTGCCGACCTTATACGTATACCTTTTTTATCAGTATTAAAAGGACGATGCCAGCATAAACTGGACATCGCCCTTTAATGTTTAATTAATGCTACTCTAAACGATAGTCACGATTATTTCGTAAATATGGGAAAGGATAAATCGAACTTTTAGTTATTCAAGTTTACTAGAGTGATTTTGAATGTCAGAAAATGTTTTTGCATTTTCAGCCTTGTTAATGTCCAGAGCCTTTACTATCATTGATGTAAATTCCGCTCTTGTAACCGTTTTGTTAGGCTTGAATGCGCCATCAGGATAGCCGCTCATAGCACCTTTTGAAATTAGATCACGAATTGACTTTTCTGCCCAGTGTCCTTGGATATCGTTAAAAATAATAGAGGTTGGTTTGGCAACTTCTACTTGTTCTTTTCTTGGCAACGCTAAAATTGTAAATGTACTAAATCTTTCAACCGCAAATGTTAGTCCAATCGGTTGATTGTTTGCGTCGTATACAACTTTGGCTGTTACGATTTCATTATCGTTTTTGCCATGTTGGACTAACACACCTAGAGAGACTAAGAAAGATTTTTGTTCTTCAGGATCTTTTGGAAGATTAATTCCAGCTAAAGGCAATGTTACCTCTGTTTTTCCTTTGTAATTCGTTTCAATTTTTAATGACTTACCTAATTTAGTTCCGTTTGGTGCCATAATACTAATTACAGAATCTGTTTCTTTTACTTCATCCATTTCGCTGACTTGTTCAATTTTAAAGGTAGCGTCTTGATTTAACCCAGACATCGTATCAACAGGTAATGAAAGCGTAACTATATCCGTTTTGATAGTAACCGATAGATTATTATCGCTTAAACGTTGGAGTGTTTCTTTAGATAGCCTCACAATCACTTGATCTGCCGGAGCTCCTGTTGAAGTTGGAATAGC
>JAEWMK010000475.1 GCA_023457235.1 Bacillota bacterium | reverse complement strand
TCCCTTGGGCAAATGGATTCAAACCCGAAGAAATATATGAATACTATGAAACAGTTGCTAAAGATAAGGGCTTTGAAGGTGACTGGCAGCACAATGTATCTGGTGCGCAAATGTTAAAAGCACAGCATGATGAGTTTGAAATGGTATCAACAGGTACGCATGGTAAAAATGGCGTATCTTGTGCTGACTGCCATATGCCTTATGAGCGTACTGACGGCAAGAAGAAAGTTTCTTCTCATAACTGGACTTCACCACTTAAGAATATTGAAGCATCATGCCGTACTTGCCATGCTGACAAGACAGCTGAAGAACTAAAGAATAATGTAGAGTCAATCCAAGATACACATAAAGACGCACTCGATAAAGCAGAAGAAATTTCTGTTTCATCACATTATTATGTAAATAAGATGATTACTGCAAAAGCACCTGCAGCAAAAATTGCAGAAGCTCAAGAATTAGTACGTAAAGCTCAATGGTTCTGGGATATTATCGCTGCAGAAAATTCAACTGGCTTCCATAACCCGCAAGGTGCAATGGATTCACTAAAAATGTCATCTGAATATTCGAGTGAAGCTATTATTCTAGCAACTGAAGAGCTAGTTAAGCTTGGTGTTAATGTTGATGAGCTTAAAGCTGAAATCGAAAAAGCAACAAAAGCAGTATTAGCTGAAACTGATAACTTTAAGAAGAAAGATCATGCAACAAATACTTTCTTCCCAGCTCAACAGCCACCTGCTGCACCAGCTAAAAAATAAGTAATATTTGTTCAGAGGCATCGTGCATCACTCATAGATGTACGGTGCTTTCTTATTAATTAGTATATAAAAAAACAACCTAAAATACAACGGAAAAGAATGTTTGTCTATGAAATTTATCACGGACGGATGTAGCGATTTTATGAATTAATATATGTATGATTTTTGACAATAGTTCTGTGCTTATGTTATTAACCTACGTTTTCTAATACAATCATTGTAGATTTATTAGAATAACTTTATTTTCGAAAAGAAGGGGTGCCTTTTATGAAGCACTTTTTACATAAAGGATTATTAATTGTTATAGCTTTTACTTTCAGTTTCATCTGGTTCGTAAGCCCAGATGATTCGAAAGCGGCGGAGACAAATCAATTCAAATTTGAAGAACTGACAATTGTACTTATGCCTGAATATAATCTGCATCCGGATGGGAACGTAACCGATCCAAATCTATTAATCGGTTTTCATGGAAAACTAATGAATCAATCTAAAGAGGAAATAAAAAGTGTAACAGTGCCGGTCCCGGCAAAAGAAAAGAATTTTGCCGTAAGTTTTGCGGCTGTTCAAACTTCAGATACAGAAGAAACAGTTAAAGAAATAAAGCACAAGCTAAATGAGGACGAAGAATCTATCATTCTACAATTCCCAGAAGCTGTTCAACCTGGGGCAACTTTGAAATTTATGCTGGAGTACTTCTATACACCAATAAAGGTTACAAATGAACAAAAAGAGTTTCCATACTCTTACTCGGCAATTGCGGATGCGGACTTAATGAATATTATGCTGTTCGAACCACTTGGAACAGAAAGCTTAACGGCAACGCCAGCCAGTCAAAAACAAGCTACAGATACGATGGGTGTTAAGATGCATCTATATGAATATAAAAATGTCAAAACAGGGGATGAGAAGCAATACAGTTTTTCATATGTGAAAGCCAATGATGTGACAACTGTTAAAAAGGTTGAACAAATAACTTCAGAGCATAGTGAATTAACAGAAGCACTTAATGAAGAACAGGCACAAGTTGAAAAAACTGAAATAGATAAAGGTGCTTTCAATGCAGAATTAATAGTTGGAATAGTATTAATTCTCATTATCGCTATTTTATTTGTAGTTATGTTTATGAAAAAAAGAAAGCAGAGGAATACGAAAGTAAATAATCCTTCCAATGCCGATAAAAAAGAACTAAGAAAACTGCTTGCTGAAGGGAAAATCAATGAAAAAGAATATATGGAAAAGCTATCTAAAGCTAAATAAGGAGTGAAAAGTATTGAAAAAGAATACAAAAATGTTAATGGGTTTTAGTGCAATTTTTATCGGCATAGTAATCCTGCTTATCGCCGCTACACCTGGTTCAAGTGGGACGGAGTTGACCCTTGAAGAGTTTATTAAGGAGCCGCTGAAATATGAAGACCGCTATGTGATGACCCAAGGGAATTTAATCGAAGATACGATTAAATGGGATGCAGACAAAATTGATTTACGTTTTGATATTAAAGACGAAAAAGGAAATGTATTACACGTTCAGCATACCGGTGTTAAACCAGACAATTTCTCAGAGGGAGTTATTGTCATCATCGAAGGCTTTGTAAATAAAGATGGCTCATTCACTGCTGAAAAAGTACAAACAAAATGTCCTTCAAAATATGAAGGAGAAGATGCAGGTAACTATGACCCGGAAACACATCAAAAGCTGACTGAAACAAAGTAAGGATATCAGTCAGACAGAAGGAGCAGTAATAAATGTACATCATAGGAACGGTAACGATCTATTTAGGACTAGCTATTTCGATCTACGCCTTAATCGCTTTTATTATTGGTATTCGTAAGCAAAATCAAACCTGGATCAACAGCGGGAAAAATAGTGTTTTGATGATGTTCTTTATTTCCAGCATTTTAATGACGCTATTATTCTTAGCTCTAGGAACAGACCAGTATCAGTTTAAATATGTTTCAACCTATACGAGCTCAGACCTTGCCCTAATCTATAAGCTTTGTGCCTTATGGGCAGGCAATGCCGGATCGCTTTTACTATGGACGTTCTTCTTAACGATGTATAACGCGATGGTCACTTTCTCTAAGAAGATGAAAGCAAATCCAATGGTTCCGTATATTTCATCCATTCTACTAGGAAATATCATATTCTTTTACTATTTATTGGCAACGACTGCTAAACCTTTTGAATTAAATGAAGTCATTCCAAATGAGGGTAATGGATTAAACCCAATGCTTCAGGACCCAGGGATGATTCTTCATCCTGTAACCCTGTATTTAGGGTATGTTGGGATGGCTGTTCCATTTGCTTTTGCGATTGCGGCCCTTATGTTAAAGAATGTTGATTCATTTTGGATACGGATGACAAGACGTTGGACGCTTTTAGCTTGGCTATTTTTAACGCTTGGTAACGTAATCGGCGGCTGGTGGGCATACTTAGAACTAGGCTGGGGCGGCTATTGGGCTTGGGACCCGGTCGAAAATGCTTCCTTTATGCCATGGTTAACAGTAACGGCGTTTTTACATTCAGTGATGATCCAAGAACGCAAACAAATGCTAAAGGTATGGAATTTAAGCTTAATTATTTTATCCTACTCATTAACATTATTTGGTACATTCCTCGTAAGAAGTGGAGTGTTAACATCGGTCCATGCATTTGGGGATTCAAATCTTGGAACGTATTTCTTAATCTTTATGGCATTTGCCGTTATATTTGCGATGTATGTGATGATGAGCCGCTATCAGCTGTTAAAAAAGGACAGTGGGCAATTTGAATCCTTCTTATCGAAGGAAAGCAGCTTCTTAATTAATAACTTAATCTTGGTTGGCGCTACCTTTGCCGTCTTTTGGGGAACGATCTTCCCACTTGTGTCCGAAGCAGTAAAAGGAACGAAAGTAACCGTGGGAATCCCATTCTTTAATACGGTCATGTCTCCGATATTGTTGGGGCTAATGTTTGTAATGGCTGTTTGCCCATTGATCGCATGGCAAAAATCATCCATGAAAAACCTCCAAAAAAATTTCTTGGTTCCTGTCATTCTAAGTATAATCATTGCCGTTATTTTATTCGTCTTCGGAATTCGTGGAGCATATCCGTTGATTTCATTTGGTATCGTGTCCTTTATGTTACTGACACATATTCTAGAAATCTATCGTGGTGTCAGGGCAAGAAGATCTGTTACGAAGGAAGCCCACCCGGTTGCATTGGTTCGCTTAATGACGAAGAATAGGCGTCGATACGGCGGATATACCGTTCATTTCGGAATTGCTTTAATGGCGATCGGGATTATCGGTTCACAAAACTTTGATGTTGAAACAATGAAAACAGTGGCCATCGGTGAAACGATCCAGCTTGAAAACTTTAAAGTCACTTATGAAGAATTGGGACAAAAGCGTGAAGGTATGAATGATGTTGTGTATGCAGTCCTTTCAGTTGAAAAGGATGGTAAAAAGCTTGGGAAAGTAGTCCCTGAGAAGATTTTCTTTGGAAATACCAATCAGCCTCCTTCTACCCGAGTTGGACTTTCGTCAAGTTGGCAAGAAGACCTTTACACCGTTCTAAGTGCATGGGAGGCTGACAAGCGTGCCACCTTTGTAGTTCGTATCAATCCCTTAGTGAAATGGATTTGGACTGGTGGAATTGTTGTTATTATTGGTACTCTGTTCGCGATTTGGGGCGGTAAATATAATCAAATTACACCAAGATATACTGGGGTAGAGCGAAAGGTCTCATAGATTTTGAAAAGGAGGATGTCAAAATGAAAAAATTATTATTTGTACTATCGTTATCAATCCTTTTCATCTCTACTCATGCTCTAGCTGCAGACGACTTTGATTACAGCCGCAAAGACTTTCAGGCGGTAGTTCAAATGCTCGACATGGAAGGCCACGGAAATGATGATTTAGCAACTTGTAATGTAAAGCAACTGTATTACAAAGAAGTTGCCGAAATGATGCAAAAAGGTATGAACAAAGATGAAATATTAGCATATTACGTAGACCAGATGGGTGAAGAAGCATTGAAGGCTCCTTTAAAAAGTGGTTTTAGCTTAACCGCTTGGATTACACCTTTTCTCATATTAATTGCAGCAACCTTGTTAGTTTACATTCTAATCCAAAAATGGGTAAAAAAACGAAATTCATTGCCAACTGAAAAAATAAAACCATCGACGTTAGATGAGACAGAAAATGAGATTTTACTATCAGTGATCGAAGAAGAACGGAAAAAGTACTTTTAGGAAGTGAACGAAGATGGATCTAATTTCAATTATTGCCAGTATCATGCTGGTAATTGGGTGTTTATATTTTATATGGATGCCTTTTACGGCTAAGAAAGCATCGTCCGCATACAATACAGCAGTATTTGTAGATGACAAAATAAAAAAAGAAGAGTTATATGCAACACTTAATGAAATTGAGATGGATTATAAGATGAACAAGCTTTCTCTTGATGATTATCAAAGTATGAAAAAGGCTTATGAGCTTGAGGTAGCTACGATTATCAAAAATGAAAACGATTTTGGAAGAAAGAGTATTAAGCATAAGGAAAACCCAGATATTATCAAAAAAATTGAAGATGAAATTGATGCAGAATTAGCTTTGCTTCGTCAAGAAAGGAGGATGAAATCGTAATGTTCTTACTACTCGCTGAATCAACCATTACGAATACAGCTCCTTCCTTCCATAATCCAGGACTTATAAGAATGTGGTATGAATCACCGTTAAGAGACTTCAATCCGCATGTTTTGATGGTTATTTTTGCAGTGTTATTAATAGCTTGGATTTATTATTATTTCGCTTTTGTAGTAAAAAAAGCGAGATTGCAAGAACAAATGTTAGTAGATAGTGAAGAGGGCAGATTCCAGCAGTTACTAACCAAAAGAACGGCTCTCTTAAACAAAATGGTAGAATTAGAAGAAACGTTTGAAGCAGGAAAAATTGATGAATTAGAATTTGAAAAGAAAATCAATGCTTATAAACAGCATTTGATAGAAGTAAAGCTTGATCTGAAAAAATTTACGGACTAACCGGGGAGGGCTGAACGTTGATTGTAATTAAAGAATTAAATAAAACTATCGGCGAAAAGACAATTCTGCGCAATGTCAGCCTCCAAGTTGACAAAGGGAATACTGTCGGCATATTGGGCCCTAATGGCGCCGGGAAGAGCACGATTTTGAAAATTATCGGTGGGTTAATGAAACCCTCTTCAGGTTCTGTTAAAATTGAAGGTCAAAAAATAAAAGATAACCCGCTTGAAGCAAAAAAAAGAATAGGGTTTTTAGCACATAATAGTTACTTATATGACCATTTTTCACCGCTTGAGAATTTAAAATTCTTTGGGAAATTATACAATGTTGAAAACTGTGAAGTGAAGGCAAAAGATTTGATTCGTGAAGTTGGGCTGACCTATTTCATGCATGAACCTGTCCGTTCCTTTTCTCGTGGTATGATTCAACGTTTGGCAATAGCGAGGGCGATCATTCACGATCCGGAAATATTAATCTTAGACGAACCCCATACAGGTCTCGATCAGCAGGCTGTTAAACTATTAAATAATGTAATTTTAAAAATGAAAGAAAAGGGTTCAACGATATTAATGGTTACTCATGATTTTGCGCAAACCGTAGAAACATGTGATCGGATCATTATTATGAAGCATGGAGCCATAATTGATGATTTTAAAGTAACAAATCCTGATGTTGATATGATCTATGAAAAATATGTAGAGCAGGTGAGCTAAAGATGGGCAAAATTTTAAAAACAGCATTAGTCATCACCTCAAAGGATTTATATTCTGAGTGGAAAACAAAACAAATCATCAGCACGATGTTAATTTTTTCAGCACTTGTCATTGTTACATTTAGTTTTGCATTTGATCCGGCTAATAATACGGTCAAAGCAGTCATACCGGGAATGATTTGGGTTATTACGATTTTTTCTGGGATTCTTGGACTAAATCGCTCCTTTTTAGGAGAACAGGCTAATGATAGTTTAAATGGTTTAATAATCGCACCTGTTGATCCTTCAAGTGTTTATCTTGGTAAGTTCTTATCTAATTTTCTATTAGTCATTTTAGTTCAAATCGTAGCAGTTCCACTTTTATTTATTTTATTTGATTTTAAAATTTTAGGGCATATTGGTTTGTTAATCATTGTTTTATTACTAGGAACGTTTGGATTTATTAGTGTAGGTACTTTTTTAGCTGCGTTATCAGCGAACTCGAAAAGCAGTGAAATGTTGTTGCCAATTATCTTGTTCCCGGTCGTAAGTCCTGTATTAATTGGAGCAGTACAAGCTACAAAAATTATTCTTATTAACTTTGAAAATATCGCTAGTGCTTTTTCGTGGATGAAATTGATGGCAGCCTATGACCTCGTCTTCTTTGTCATTTGCTTTATCCTGTTTGAATATGTGTTGGAGGTGTAAGAAATGAATGATCAAGAATTGAAAATAGAATTACCGAAGCAATCAAAATTGCATCAAATTCTAGTCTATGCGTTGATCCCATTAATGGCAATTGCCCTTTATCTAGTATTTATGTGGTCACCTGTTGAAAAAACAATGGGTGTTGTGCAAAAAATATTTTACTTCCATGTCGGATCAGCATGGACGGCGTTTTTAGCCTTTGGAGTTGTATTTGT
This sequence comes from Bacillota bacterium, assembly GCA_023457235.1. Taxonomy (GTDB): domain Bacteria; phylum Bacillota; class Bacilli; order Bacillales; family Bacillaceae_J; genus Schinkia. The sequence goes on along the minus strand of JAEWMK010000475.1, from coordinate 20,060 downwards.
TTGCAGTATTTTATTTTTAATAAAACGGAAAAGAATTTACGATATCGTTGCTGGTATTTCTGCAGAAATTGGCGTTGTGTTTACAGCGATTGTGTTAACATCGGGACCAATATGGGGCCGCAGCGCTTGGAATACATGGTGGACTTGGGAACCGCGCTTAACAACAACGTTAATTCTTTTTTTCATCTATATAGCTTATATTCTTATTCGTCATATGGATGGCGCCTGGGAGAAAAAAGCGAGACTTGCGTCTGTATTTGGAATTATAGGTTTTATTGATGTACCCATTGTATTCATGGCGATTCGCTGGTGGAATTCTAAACTTCATCCAATCGTTTTCGGCGACGGACCAACACAGCAAGGCGGCGGAATTGAACCTCCAATGTTATTTACTCTTGTTTTCACATTAGGCGTCATTACGTTGCTGTATGTCGTATTGCTACAAAAAGGTGTATATATTGAGAAAACAAGGCTGGCAGTTGAGAAATATAAAAAACATATTCAAGAAAAACTGATGGACAAAGTCTCTTAATCTTATAGTGGAGGTAATGAAAAAATGAACTATTTATTCATGGCATACACAATTATTTGGGCACTGATTGCGATTTATATCGTAGTTTTAGGAAAACGGCAAAGCAAGATTGTGAAAGAACTAGAGTTTATTGAAGAGTTAAAAAAAGTCAATGAAGCTAAGTAGAGAACAGGGGTGCTTACTTTGAATAAAAAAAGAGTCATCCAGATTTCTGTACTAGCCTTTGTTGCAGCTGTCTTTTTCTTTTTAGCAAAAGGAATGAATGCAGTAGATATCGTCGAGGTTGGGGATCAAGCTTATAATTTTGAACTGGAAGATCTGGATGGAAAGATGCATAAGCTTTCAGACTACGAAGGGAAATTTGTCGTTGTGAACTTCTTTGCAACCTGGTGTGACCCGTGTATTGAAGAGGCTCCTGAACTGGAGAAATACCAACAGACCTATGCAAGTGAAGCTCCTCTTCTTATTATTGACAGGGGTGAACCTAAAAAACGCGTACAGGATTTCAAGGATAAGGCGAATTCCACCTCTACTTTTTTGCTGGATCGAGATGATAAAATCTCAAAAACGTTCAATGTTGTAGGTCAGCCTGAAACATTAATAATAGACCCTAATGGTGTGATTCGTGAAAAGATTATCGGTCCAACAACTGCAGAGGATCTAAAAGCAGTCATAGCTTTAATTAAAATGAATGGAAACTATTAAATAAAAAATTTTAACAACTGCTAATCTAATCTTTAGATAGGCAGTTTTTTTTTGAAATAATGGGATAGCGTGATGTACATCACTGATAACAACTCTCATTTACGCTATTATTCGAATGAAGAAGATACTGAGAATGATTATTAATATCGAAGTTCAAGGAGTGGTTTATTTTGTTGAAAAAAAGTATTTTAGCAGGTTTATTAGCAACATCAGTTTTTGCATTGGGGGCGTGTGGAGCCCAAGAAACTGAAAAGCAAGCCGATGAGCCAAAAGAAGCAGAGCAGGTTCAAGAGCAAACTCAAGAATCTGTTAATGTTGAAAAACAAATTACAGAAGCGAAAGAATGGGCATTAGCCCGTGTCGACGGAATTATTGCAAACACAGAAAAACTTGAAGAAGTGATCAATGCAGGTGATTTTGAAAAAGCAAAACAACAATGGTTGCTAACACAATTGGAATATGAAAAAGGTGAAGCATTATTCGCAACATTATCACCAGAACTAGATGAAACAATGGACGTAAGTGCTGAAACAGGTTTTCATGGTATTGAACAACTATTGTGGGGAAAAGAAGATCCTGCTATACATAAAGATCAGTTGCTTGAGATTACCGCTCTATTAAAAGAAGATGCAACAAAATTGAAAGAAGTTGTTCAAGCAGCTGAATTAAATGAACAATTATTATTTGAAGCAATGACTGGTATTCTCCCAGAGTTATCAGGTTTTGTTGAAGCAGTTTATACTGGTGAAAGTGTATCAGGAACTAGAATTGAAGATGCTCGCAACGTATTTGAAGGAGTTCAATTATTTTATAATGCAATTTCACCTAAAGTCGTTTCAGCGTCAGCAGAAGTAGACCAGAATGTACATGCTCAAATTGAAAAGGTGCTCGAAGTAATGGGCCAAGAAAAACCGGATGTACAAACGGTTGATGAAGAATTTGGTGCATTATTTAATCTAATGGTTGAAGCTGCAACTACAATTGGCGTTCAACTTTAATAAGCCTAAAAGCCCATTGATGGGCTTTTTTTCCTTATTGCATGATAAATGATACTGACTATCATTTTCAAAAAAATGCACCTTACCAGGTGGGAGGAATTTAAATGAAGAAAATAACCAAAGTATGGATTTCTTTAATTATTAGCTTAGTATTTATACTTCAGCTTTTTCCAGGCATAAGTCTAGCTGCCACTGACTCATTTGGAACAAAATTTCGGGAAATCAAACAAAATTTACGACAATTCTCCGTTAATGAAGATACCTTGGCTTTGGAAAAAGCAAAAAACTTGTTTAATTCCATCGTCGATAAATCCTCTCTAGAAGAGATGAATTTGACAGAGGAAATCTATCAATCTTTTGAAGAAAAAAAGGTTGATCAAATCCCCTATCAAATTTTAAAACTGGCATATGAAACTACAAAAATTGCTTTAGACAGTGGGAATATTGAAGAAGCAAGCCAATGGTTTGAGATTCGTGAAAGTAAATTAAAATTTGAAAAAGAAGCAACGCCTGCAATGAAGGCGATGGTAGAGTTAAAGAAAAATCCAGATCAGATCAATGATCTTAAACGGATTATTATGGAGGATTTGAAAAATACGTACATATTCAAAATGAAGGAAGCCCTAAATCATCATGATGATGCTGCCGCTTATTATTTCCGTATTGTGGAAAAGGATCTTGAAAAGGAATTTTCACGAGAGGATTTCAACATCTTTGTGGATGGGTTAAAGGATGAGGAAGCATTATTCGGCAATGAAGAAAAAATTCAAGATATGCTACAAATCTTACATACATACGAAGCACAAAAAATATCAGATGCTGATGTGAAAGCAGAGTCCGAAAAAATAGTAAAGCTAATTAGCTATGTTCGTGACAACTGGGGAGTAGCCATTAAAGAAGGAGAAGTATTCAATGGTGTTGAATTTGCAGAATTAAATAGCTTTATTGAGGAAGCAACTCAAAGATTCTTACAGATAAAACCTGCATTTGAAGAGTCTGGCGATGAAATCGAAACAAAGCTTTCTCAGCTGGGCCAAATGTTATCCAATAAAGAATCAAAAGAAACAAGTCAAATCGTTACAAAAGAAATCATTGACGGAATTGTAAAACAAACGAATATCAAGGTTGAAAAGGAAAATACAGGAAAGGCCAATTTACAGGAAATACAGAAGCAAACCTTTGGAATGCTCGATGAGGCTATTAAACAATACGAGGCTGGTAATGAAAAAGAGGCCTATGATATTATGTTTGAGGCCTATTTTACCTTTGAACCGCTAGAGAAAAATATATCATCAAGAGATCAACAGGCTGTTCAGGAAATTGAAAGTGCTTTTGCAACTATAAAAGGAAATATCCAAAATAATCTTCCGATAAATGAAGAGATTCAAAGCTTAAAAGATTTAATTTCCAAATCATTAATGAAGGCAAATGCAGCTCCATCTAATTGGGAAATGTTTATTCAGTCATTAATTATTATTATTCGTGATGGATTCGAAGCTATTTTAATAATTGGCGCATTAGTAGCTTATATGCTTAAAACGGGGCAAAAAGAGCAAACGAAATATATTTATTTTGGTTCAATTGCAGCTATTATCGTAAGTTTTATTGCAGCTTATTTAATCCGTAATGTCTTTAAATTAAGTGGTGCGAACCAAGAAGCTTTAGAAGGAATTACGATGCTCATAGCAGTTGTCGTTTTGTTCTATGTTAGCTATTGGCTAATAAGTAAAGTCCAAGGTCAAAAATGGCAGGAGTATATAAAAGGAAAGCTGCAGCATTCTGTTTCTAAAGGAAACCTTTATACAATGAGTTTTGTTGCTTTTTTAGCTGTTTTCCGAGAAGGATTTGAAACAATATTGTTCTATGAAGCTTTACTTGCAATAGGTGATGATAATCAATATATCGTTTATGGATTTCTGCTTGGATGTATAGCGTTAATTTTCCTTTATATACTAATTTCAAAATTTAGTATTCGAATTCCAATCAAACCGTTTTTTACTTTTACTAGTATTCTTCTTTATTTTATGGCATTTAGCTTTGCTGGGCATGGTCTATTTGAATTACAAGAAGGCGGGTATGTGTCAGCAACATTCCTAAGTGGGTGGCCGACTGTAAGTTTACTTGGTATTTATCCAACAGCTGAGACATTAGGTGCTCAAGCAATCTTACTATTTGCTTTATTAATAGCTGTTATATATTTCATCTACTCTGGCTCTAAGCTTTCCAAAAAGAAAGGAGTACTGGGTAATGAAACATAAAGTGCTTATGAGCATCTTTTTCAGCATAACAATTTGTCTGATTGTAACCGTTGTTTATAAAGAAGTACAAATGAATGTTGACGATGAACCCAAACTTGTTGTTGCAAATGAACAATCTAAAGATTTTGGTCTTTCTAATTTAAGCACAACAAGTGGTGAACCTGTTGATCCACATCTTTTACCAGAATCTGAGGATTGTGCCGAGTGTCATGAAGATAGCTTTAATGAGTGGAAGGTTTCTGCCCATGCGCGTTCAGCACAGAATGACCCTATCTATGAAAATCATGAAGAAACGTTTGCAGTAAAAGAAATTGGTGAAGATGGCATTACGTTTTGTGCTGGGTGTCATACACCTGAAGGTTTGGCAACTGGGTCAATTGGCAAGACGAAATGGACTAGTAGCAAATACGAACAAGCAGGTACTTCCTGTATAACTTGTCATGCCATTAGTAAGGTGTTTCCAGACGAAAGGCAGGGAGTACCTGCGGACTCATCCTATGTTTTGGCGCCTGAGTTGGTCAATGAATATCCTTTTGCCAACACAAATCAGACCATGGAAAATTTCCTGATTCGCTCGGCACCTAAACGACATGCCGCTGATTTATCAAGTGAATTGTATAAGGAAGCAGAATACTGTTCCAGCTGCCATACACAGGCTGCCCCTAATGGAAAAGTTGAGCAGGATACGTATAAAGAATGGTTGGATAGCCCTTATTCAGATCCAGATTCAGGGGAATTCTCAACTTGTATTGACTGTCATATGGCACCAGTCCCTGGTGAACCTGATAAAGAAATTTCCGGTCAAACGACCAATGGTGGAAAGGTTAAGAAAAAAGTGCTGGACCATCGTTTTGTAGGTGCCAATCAAGCTTTGCCTTATTTATATGGTGACAAGGAAATGTTTGATTTAACGGAAAAAATGCTGAAGTCCTCAGCCGCTATTGAAATTGTTGACGTAAAGCAGGTTGATGGAAATCTTGATTTTAAGGTAAAAGTAACGAATAAAGGGGCTGGCCATAATCTGCCAACGGGAGCTACTGATCTAAGGCAGCTTTGGATTGATGTTGAAGTGGTCGATCCTAATGGTAAGACTCTATTTGCTTCAGGTAAATTGGATGAACATATGGAGGTTGACCCTGACGCAGTAATGTTCCATTCAAAGTTTTATGATGAAAAGAGCAACTTAATAGATCATCACCAAGTATGGCGAATAGATAAAAGAGAAGATAATTTAATCCCGCCCAAGCAATCTAAATATGGAGAATACTCGATGACATTACCTGACAATGTGAACAGTTTAAACATTCAAGCAAAACTCCGGTACCGGATTGCACCACAATATTTTGCAAATGTAACCCTAAGAGAATTCGGAAGTCCCGGGACTGACCGTACATTGCCAATAACAGATGTTGATGTGACAAAGAAGGTGATTGTCCTTGATTAAGCTGGCGTTCTATACTTCGTTATTATGTAGTATGTCTGGTATATTGCTTCTTGTGCCGGCAAATCCAACTTTATGGGGATTTTATTCAAGTATATTGGTTGCTCATGTTTTGGGTGGCATTTGTCTTTTACTTTTAACTGTTTTTGTTACATTTACACATGTGAAAAAGGGCTTAAAGCATATGGCAAATGGACGTATACATCGAAAGAGTCATACAGGACTTTGGTATTTTATCGTTATTTTGATTACAACAGGAACAGGCATTTTTATTGGAATTCGTAGTGGCTTTGCTGTTTCTTGGGTTGTTCCACTTCATTTGGTAGCAGGTATATGGTGTTTTATCTTATCTCTTAAACATTCATTAAAAAAAAGAACAAAAAAAATGCAAATGCAAAACGGAATAGAGTATGTAGGATAAAAAATGAGAAGAAGGTAGATGCGGGTATTCGTATCTACCTTTTCTTCTAATTTATTGGTGCCCGAAATCCTGCAGCCTTTGCTTCTTCCTCTGTACAAAACCACATTTCAGGTTTTGTTTGATTATACGAACGGGAGCCAGGTGTATGATAGATTTTCTCGCCCTTTGAATTAATATTGCCTTTGATCACGCAGTCTTTATTCTTAACAGGGGTACTCGGCTCTTTTGTAGTAGATGCCTCTTCTTCTATAAACCCTTCCTCAGTTGCATAATTCTCAATACTCCAGATCCCTATACCTTGTTTTTGAGCTTGCTTTTGAATTTCATAGAATTGATCAACATATTTCGTATTAGGCGCATATACATAGGCTACACGAGCCAATCCCTGTTCCAACAGCATTTCATTAAACATTTTCCCATCTATCCAAACATAAGCCAATAAGCGTCCGTATTTGTCCCGCTCAGATATATCTAATTCAATCGTGACTTCCTTACCCTCCAATGTGTCCTTGGCAAACTGTGATGCCTCAGGACCAAAAGGCTGTACGGGTTTGCTAGGATGCTTCGTTTCAGGTGTGTCTACTAAAAGTAAACGCACTCGTTCTTCCTTATTATTTATGATTAGATCCAGTGTGTCACCGTCAACGACATAGGTCACTATCGTCTTTTCGCCAACACCACTAGTTGTTGAACAACCAACAAGTAAAGAAAATAGTATAAACAGATAAATTGCTATGAATTTTCTACAACTAAGTGCCCTCATAATAATCCCCCAATTTTAAGACTATCATCATTTTAGTAAAGTTTGCTAAAAATGTCACATAAATATAGATTTTAATATGATAAAGTGTATTTGTGACAGCATTGGGAAAACATAACAAAGAAAATGAAAAAGGAGATGTAAATAATGGGACAACTTACGGAAGTATTAAACAAACAAATTGCAAACTGGACTGTACTTTATGTAAAGCTTCATAATTATCATTGGTATGTAAAAGGTGGACACTTCTTCACTTTACATACTAAGTTTGAAGAGTTTTATAATGAGGCGAGTCTCCATATCGACGAACTTGCTGAACGCTTATTAACAATTGGTGGACAGCCTGTGGCAACGATGAAAGGCTGCCTAGAAATGTCATCAATTGAAGAGGCTGCTGGGAACGAATCAGCTGAACAAATGGTTCAGGCGGTAGTGAATGACTTTTCAAAGGTTGTTAGTGAATTAAAAGAAGGCATGGCACTGGCTGAAGAGCAAAATGATGAGATTACTGGGGATATGCTTCTTGCTATTCACGGTACTTTAGAAAAGCATGTCTGGATGCTTAAAGCTTTCTTAGGGAAAACAGTAGAATAAAGCAAATGAAGCTATTTGTATACTGATACAAATAGCTTCATTTTTTTCTAATTAATATTTTATGCATTCAATTTAGTTTCTTTAATTTTCTCTAAAAGGTATTGAAACCCATATAAAAGTAAGGAGTCAATGAATAACAGAAGGGATAATTGAAATTTTTTCATTCGGACCAGTGATGCTATTCCCCATTTTGTCAGCCACTTATCAATTATTACAAATACAAATAACGAGTCGACTATTAAATTTATTATTAGATACCGATAAAAATTTCCATATGTAAATTTAAGAATCCACATTGAACCGATCATAAATGGCCCCCATACAAAAGGGAATGAGCCTGATAATTTAGGATGGAGTTTTTCATACCACCACCACCAAGTTCTTTTTTTAGCGATAGAATTTTCCCACCTTGTGAGTAAAGCAATAAAAATACCCGCAGGAAAAAATCGTTTAACTGTATTTTTCCCTAATAAGGGAAGTGTGAGCCATAATAGGACCATCATCAAAAGTAATATCAGTTTGTTATATTTTATTAATTTTGTCATTTTAATCCCTCCAATATATCCCACAAAGGTAATATACCCTAGAAAAGCAAAAACTATTAGAGGCTAAAATGAAAAAGATTCAAACCCGGGGACTTTGAACCCCGGGTTCTTTTTAAGTAAAGAAAGTATAAATTTTGAGCATAATTGTCCAGCTCCAGCGCCCAGCGACTAGTAAACTTCGCCCACCTCCCTACGATAAGTCAACATCGACTCAGCACAGCTTCGTCGTGTTTCCTATATCTCAGTCGATGTGCTCCAGTTTATACGTCGCTAAACGGGCGCTTGCGCTTTTCTTATTACATCGAAGCTGCTTCAAATGTTTTGCAATCTGTTTCCTTTTGCGAAGAAGCCTCTTTACCATGATGGCTTACAACATAAATGGATTCGGCTGAACATTTATTTCCTTTTGCCCAGTACGTACAGTTACTAACTTCGCATAATACGTCTTGCGCCATTTATAAACATCTCCTTAAGAAACAAATTTGGACTTACAAAAATATCATAACCAAATAAAAAAGGTGATATGCAGAGAGCAGACTTTACCATTATTTTATAGTATGAATGATTTTCATTCTCAATATACATATAAAAATAAAAAAGTTCAGATTGACCTGATAATGATTCTCATATACAATAAAGACAAGTGATATTGAGACTTATTCTCAACAAGGAGGATACTTAATGACATACAAAATAAATGGTTTCATTGACATTCATTCTATTCTAACAAATGAAAGAAAAATCGGCGGTGTCATCGAAGCTAGTATGATTAGATTACGTACTGGTGAAGAATATAATAATCCTGTTATCACAAACATTGACTTTTTTGGCGGGACCTTCTATTCATTAGGTTTTATAGCCGATAATGGCGATCATATGATTGTTAATGTCAGTGATATAAGCAAAATTGCAGAGCCAGCCCATAAAAATATTCATGAAATGAATAATAAAGTGTTCAAAGTGGAAAAGCTAAAAGAGAAAAATAGCTACTTAAAAAAATTATGTGATTTAAATAAAGATGTTTATATCAAAACTTTTATTAATGAAGTAAAGCTCCTTGTTGAGGATATTGGAGAAGAAAACATCAGAGCAGAGATTGATATTGAATTTTTACAATTAAAAAAGAAAATTGTTAAAATAGCGTAAAATAGCAAAGAATAGAGGTAAACAGACCATTTGTTTACCTCATTTTTATTTCTTTTATGATTTTGGGTCCTCTAGTGTACAAATAGCACTTGGCCGTTTAATTCTTGGCACTATTGTTTCATAAATTCGGAAAATATGGTTCATTTGATCCTCGTCGATATAGGCAACATCAAAATCCTCCGCAATCGCTAAATCAACATTTTGCTTTCCGGTTGCAATCAAGATTCCAGCATCACCTTTAATGACCGGGGATTGGAATACGCCATCGGTAACAATTTCACGAATATGTTCAATTTCAAGTACATTTGTCCCTTGGTGTACGCGATGCATTAAAGCATATAATTGTGGTGCAACAATTAAGGCATAAGGACCGGTATGCCCCATTTGCAATAGCTTATTTCTCGCATCAACAATATCTTGAAAAGCATGTCCTGACTTCATCCAATCGCCCCGGATGTGAGTAATTCTCCCTTTAACATTCATTAACCCGCTTATATTAAATTCCTTTGAACCGTTAATAATTAAGTCATCCTCTAATAACGCAAGTTGTGTTGCCGCATTTGCCGCTGTAGAAAAATCAACGTATATGTTAAGCGTTTTAGCATGGGCAATATCTCTCCAAAATAGCTTGAAATCTTTATATAAAAGTGGAATTGTAAGATTTTCCCTTCTAATTGGGTCTGATACTTCTAGTGAATCACCATGGAGACTGATAGTTCCTAGATCATTTTCTTCATAAACATCATTCATAATAGCTTGTATTCCACTTCCAAGCGGACCATAGATATCTAAAACACGTCGGCCGACTAATGTTCTTCTTGCATGATTAATTACTGTTTCTTGCAGGTCATTCCATTCACCATCTGAAAGTGGTGCATCAGGATAACGTGAACTATAACTCATTTTTCTTTATCTCCTTTAATTAATTATATTTTAAGCTTCCAACTGTAAGTTTTTTTGGCGTTGGAATGTATGATTTTTCGTTAATGATAGATTTTTCGTCAATAAATTTCTCAAGCTTTAAATGATTACCGACATTTTCTTTTTCATCTGTTGGGACAGACCCAGCTCGATTGGCAGCTCCACCATAGGCTTCGTTTAAAGTAGTTAATAATACTTTAATTCTTTCATAATCCTCTTCTGTCATTTTCCGCATTGATCTTAATGTTTCTCCATTCTCCCCGGTCGAATCGTCATAGAGAGCTAGATCTAAATGCTCCTCAAAATTATGTAATCCGAATTTTTCAAGACTAATATCCTGCAATAAATGAATAAATTCCAGATTATCAATCGATTGGTTTTCCTTATTATTAACATAGTGGTTAACTCTTGGAAGTAAATCTTTTAGACGATCTAGACGTTGTTCCTCCTCCTCATAAATATGGTGCCAATATAAATGCTGGTATTCATCGTTTGCACCTTCTATTTTTGGCAGTAGCATATTCATGAATGTTGTAACTGCCTCTTCTGTTCGAATAAACAGTTCCTCTAATTCTTTAATAACTTCATTGGTCATTGTTTCAACCCCTTAAAATAGTAACTATTATAAGGTTGACAGTAAAAGTAATAAATATACTCCTTTGGAGTGATTTCCTAAGTAAAATTGGGATTAGTTAAGAAAATAAATCTAATTGAAAATTTTTCTCAATCTTATTGACAAAGAGAATCATTCTCAATTAATATGTAATTAACCAATAACGGAAAAATGGAGGTAGAAGATATGGCAAATTTATTGATAGTTGGTGCGGATCACTTAGGCAATATTACAGAGAAATTATTGAATTGCGGGGTAACAAATATAATACATATGGACGGTCGAAAAGATAATATGACAAAACGTAATATTCCAAGTTATGTAGATGTCATTTTTGTGATGACAGATTATATTAACCATAATCTCGCAAAAGTGATCAAGCAAAAAGCAAAAAGTCAGGAGGTTCCGACATACTTTGTTAAACGCTCGTGGTGTTCAATTTTTCAAGCGATACAGCAATGTGAAGTGTTGAGGAAATAGAGGGATTTTTTTATTTTTTTACAATGAGAATGATTATCGTTATTAACAAAGATATAGATAGTGAGGTAAGGTTTGAAATGAATGATGTGCTGTCTCCTATAAACTATAACCAATTTACGCAATGTCCAAATAATTACTTCACAACGAAAAATTATAATTGGAAGTTTGTGGCCAATACCTTTGTAATAAAAATCATAAATAATTATTACCATATCCCATTCAAGCGTAGATCTACCTATCAAATATTGTTTTTAATTCATAAACACCTTTCATTAATGGATATTAAATTATTTGAATCTAAGGGGCATTTTTATTCTGTGTTAGCAGCAGTTAGCGACAAGCTGATTCATTTGTTATCTAATGAACATCCTTCAGAAACACCAGGATACCTAATTGAAAAAATGTGTACGTACATTGAGGAATTTGAGTACTAAAAATAGTGTCCACTCAGAAAGTATATCTGAGTGAACACTATCTTTATTTTTATTCCAATGCTTTTTTTAGTGTTTCAATATTTTTTTCCATCAGACTAAAGTAATCTTCATTATTATTAATATCCTCTTCGGTTAGGACTGAAAGGTTATGAATACGTAAAACATCTGCATGGATTTCATTTTTAATAATTTCCGCGACCTTTGGAGTAACGTTTTGTTCAAAAATAATATATTTTATTTTACTTGCTTTGGCGTTGTCAATAATCTCTTGTAATTGGTGCTGGGAAGGTTCATTTGTAGAAGAAAGTCCGGTAATAGAAATTTGTTTAATACCATACCTTTTCTCCCAATAACCATATCCGGCATGAGAAACTAAAATTTTCGGTGATTCTTTTCCTTTTATTAGTTTTTCGAAGCTTCCATTTAATTGTTCTAATTGCAATTTTAAAGTATTGAAATTAGCATTAAAATCCTCTGTTGCTTCTGGTTTTAATTCTATTAAGCTATCTTTAATGTTTTCCGCTAATTTTATTGATAAAATTGGATCAATCCAGACATGCGGATCGACGTCCCCATGGGTATGTTCATCATCTGAATGTTCTTCTTCATGATTTTCTTCATTATCATTATGCTTTATCATTGTAATGCCATCTGATGCTTCGACCATTTTTACATTTTCATCCTTAAGTGCATCAGCAATCTTGTCGGCGTACGGCTCCATAACTTCACTGCTATAAATAAATGCATCACCTTCCGCTATTTCAATCATTGTTTTTGTTGTTGGTTCAAACGTATGGGCATTTATTCCAGGGGGAATAATGCTTTTAACATTGACATGAGTACCGCCAATTTTTTTTGTGAAATCTTCTATTGGAAACAGCGTTGTATAAATTGTAAGTGTATCGTTAGCACCTTTTGCAGGTTGATCAATTTCATTTTGTTTTTGACTGCAGCCAATCATTAATATGCTTATTAATAATAATAAGATTAAAACTCCAGTTGATTTTTTTATCATATGTAAGACTCCTCGCATAAATATTGGGATTATATCGTAATAATTACGATTTATACCTTTGTAATTATATCGTAATTGTTACGATTTGCAACATGTAATTTTATAATAAAAATTTTATGAAAAACTTCATACTTTTATCACAAAATTTCCATATAATATAGGTTGTGCACTTATACATAGTAAATACAGTGGCAAATTAGGAGGTACATAGAGAATGAGATATTTAGCGATAATTTTTGCAATAATGTTAATTATTTCTGGATGTGGAACGAATGAAGAAAAACAGGAATCAAATTCAGAAGTTGAAGAGTTTGTACCTATTGCCGTAGATATTGTGATTCATCCAAGTCCAATTGAAGTCAATAAAGAAGTAACCTTTGAAGCTGCTGTAACCCAAGGTGATGAAAAGGTAGAGGATGCTTCAGATGTAGAATTTGAAATATGGAAAGATAACGAAGAAAATCATGAAAAAATTAAAGCTGAGCATCAAGGGGATGGTATTTATTCAATAAAAAAATCATTTGCTGATGTCGGTGTTTATCATGTGATTGCACACGTTCAAGCGAGAGATTTGCATACTATGCCGCAAAGGGATTTTGATGTAGTTGATTTAACCGCTATGCAAACTGAAACGGATTCAGAAACAGAACATCAGCATACGGCAGAAGGCGATCATTCAAACGGGTCAGATCTGTTAATACATTTTATGAGTGATGAAGAAATGAAAGTTAATGAAGAAACTAAATTACAGGCACATATTACTTATAAAAATGCACCATTACAAGGGGCTAAAGTAAGATTTGAAGTTTGGCCGGACGGTCAGGAAAAACATGAATTTATTGATGCAGTTGAAGATACGAATGGTGAATATTCAGCTGTAAAAACATTTACGGAAAAAGGATTACATAATGTCAAGGTTCATGTTGAAAAGAAAGATAACGATATACATGACCATAAGGAGGAAAAAGTAACAATTCATTAAATGGACAGACACAGATATTACTTTCATCGCATAGGATTGGTAATAGGCAAATACCTACTATGTTAAATGGAGGTGATTTTGTGTCTTTATTAATTACAGCTATGGGTTATTTTCTGAAGGAGCTGTTATTTCTTGTCTCCTATGTGAAAAATAATGCCTTTCCACAGCCATTATCTGAAAAAGATGAAAAAAAATATCTTCTCCTCATGGAACAAGGAGATCCTGATGCTCGAAATCGGCTGATTGAGCATAACTTAAGACTTGTAGCCCATATTGTAAAAAAATTCGAAAATACAGGCGAGGATTCTGAGGATTTAATTTCTATAGGAACGATAGGTTTAATTAAAGCAATTGAAAGTTATTCCTACGGGAAAGGAACAAAGCTTGCGACCTACGCGGCTCGTTGTATAGAAAATGAAATACTTATGCATTTAAGGGCTTTAAAAAAGACGAAAAGGGATGTTTCCCTACATGATCCGATCGGTCAGGATAAGGAAGGAAACGAAATTAGATTAACATGTTATCCGTTTAGTGAATGATTACAGCCCAGCCAATGAAATGTACTTTTATTACATATTTTGACCACTGAATGACAGACTGAATAATGTTATAGTTGTTATACAAATTTGATTGATTTTTAATAAGATCAGTCTTCCGCAAACGGGCCAGATTGTGGAAGAGAGATTGTGAATATATACCTATTTAACAATTTAATATCAAGATCGTTAGCACTTAAAATAAGTAAACGAGGGTTTATAATATTAGAAAACGCGCTAACAAATTGAATATTGTTAGCGCGCTTTTTGTACTATGTGTTACTAAAGTAATAAATATTATATGTTGTTAATTAGTCCGTCGATGGCATCTTGGCAGTCCTTTAGGTAATCACGTCTTATTTGAATTTCTCTCCCCATAATTGTATGTATTCCAATATTGAGTCTACTGAAAGGAGCCCCTTCTGCAAAAGCAACTACACCGGTCGTACCGAAATCTTTTACGTTTGTCGTACCCGTAGATAATGAGCTAAAGGTAAATGCTGATGGATCTGAGGCTAATGTTGCGATTATATCATTGTCAATTGTTTTTAGAACAGAAACGAAAGCTGATGCAGGTCCCATATATTGTGTAAGTCTATTTTTTACAATAAGGTGGACTTTAGGTAGAGCTCTTCCTGCTGATTTTAATTTTGTTGGAAATGAAAATGGCGTATAGGTTGAACTAGATGGAACACTGATTCCGTGAATTAAAGAGAAACAATTTAATACAGCTCTTCTTGATGAATCATCGGCCATGACAGGGATTATTAGTCTATCGACTGAAGCCAATGCAATTTGAGTATAAAGTGAAAAACTAGGGTTTGAATCGATAAATATATAATTATACCGATTATCAGTCAAATTAATAAAATCGGTAATCCAATCAATTACTTTTATAAAGGTATCAATTCCAGGAATTTGAGCGTTGGCTAGAGTTGCAATTGCATTTGACTGTAACTCTACAATTTGGTCACCAGCAAGTAAGTCAATATTCTTGGGGAGTATATCGTTATATGTAGATGGGTTGCAAATAAAATCCGAATAACTTATATTTGGGACTGAAAAAGGTGACGGTAGTCTTTGTTCAAAATATCCTCCAACAGATTTACGTGGATTTAATGCGTGAAGTTGAGAAAGATTTTGACTACCTTGTCCCATAAGTCCACCTAATAGTAGTTCTGAAAGGTTTGCTTGTGGGCATAAATCAATTGCCAGTATTTTATCATCAGGATGTGTTTCAGCAAATCTACAGATAGATTGGAATGCTAAACTTGTTTTACCTGTACCGCCTTTGTTGTTCCAGAAAGCATATTTCGTTATTGTCATAATTTAGTTGTACTTCCTTATTTTTACATATTAAATATATTATGATTAATGGGTAAAATGATTTAATTTTTGAGTAATTTAATTGGGGTTAATGCTTAGATTAATTTACTATTCAAGGAGATAAGTTGGAGTCAAGTCATAAATATGAGAGGCTTATGGTATTGTAACCTACTCACAGTTTGTAAAATTTGATTTAACACTCTTCATCAATTGGGCGCTTTCCTGTAATAAGGAAAGTGCTTTTTTCCATTTTAGGGAAATAATCTTTAATAACATAGCTCGGAAATTTCTATAAGCTATTCCGCATATTTAAGGAGCTTTTAATGGAGACGAAATACGGAAAAAATCATCTTACATTAAGCCTGTATATTTTGATTGGAAAATTAAATAGTTAAAAAGGCTATCGGCTTTAATGTCAATTTTACTTATATCCCCTCAAAAAATGGAAAATTTGGTTAGATTGTAATGAGGAAATGTGTAATAATAGGATTAAATCCGACTTAAGTTACGAGGGGGATATTTATTTGGGGATTATTATTAAAGAGATACGTATTAGAAATTTTAGATCCTATAAGTCAGCCGATATAATTTTATCTAACAATTGTGTATTGATAGGTGCAAATAATGTAGGTAAGACTACTTTGTTGCAAGCTATACAAGTTGCTTTTTTAAGGGGTATAAGAGTTAGCGACGAAGATATTTATATAGAACCCAATGAGGTTTTACCTAAAAATAGAAAAGCTATCATTGATGTGTTAATTGTTCCAACTGATAAAAACGAAGATGGACTTAAAGAGTTTGATGAAAAATGGTTTGAACATATTGGCGAGTTAAGAAGTGAGGATACAGTTACCTTAGATCAATTTTTTGCTATGAGAGCTATAATATCATACAACCCGTTAAAAGGTGAATATGATATTGAAAAAAAAGCACTAATAGATTGGCCAGACAGTGAAGCGGTTGAAGCCTATGCTCAGTATAAGAAAAGTCGAATTACTGATAAGGTTTTACAAGCACTACCGGTATTCTATATGGATGCTAAAAGGGACATTTCAGTTGAAATGAAAGATAGGGGATCATATTGGGGTAGATTAGTTAGAGATGTTGGATTAGATAGTGAGGATATTGAAAATATAGAGACTACCTTAGATACTATAAATAATGAAATTATTCATAAAAGCCCTATCTTAAAACATTTGACCAGTAACCTAAGTAAAATTTCAAGAACTGTGAATACGGATGATTCTAGTATAAAAATCAATCCAGTATCTAGAAAAATCAGAGACTTAAATAGAGGAATTGATCTCACTTTTAAAGATGAGCATTCCGAAAGGTTTCCTATATCAAATCATGGTATGGGGACAAGAAGCTGGATTACTTTTCTTACAGTAGTAGCATATATATCATGGAGAATTGAACAGATGAGAGAGGAAGAAGCTCCTTATCATCCGATTATGTTATTAGAAGAACCAGAAGCTCATTTACATCCACAAGCTCAAAGAAAAATATTTCACCAAATTAATGACTTATCTGGTCAAAAAATAGTCAGCACTCATTCTCCAATGATAGTTGGTCAAGTTGATATAAATGATATAAGACATATTTCTAAAGTTGAAGGTAGATCTACAATTAACTTTATTAATACAGCTAATTTAAATGACAAGGATTTACGAAAAATTAATTTTGAAATACTTAAATCAAGAGGAGATTTGCTTTTTGCAAATGCTATTCTATTGTGTGAAGGAGAAACAGAGGAGCAAGCTATACCAACCTTTTTTAAAGAATACTTCAATTGTGAAGCATTTGAAGCAGGAATTAATATTATAAGTGTAGGAGGCTCTGGTAAATATAGACCTTTCTTAAGAATTGCAAAGGATTTAAATATTAAAGTATATATATTAAGCGATGGAGAACAAAAAACAATTAAAGAGGTAAATAAACTAGTTAAAGAAGTTTACGGTGAAGATAACGTTGAGGAAATTTTAAACGGTATTAAGTTTTTGCCGGATGAAAACGATTTTGAAAAATATTTGATTTCTGCAGGGTATGCCGAAGAAGTTTCTGCAGCAATGACTGAAATATTGGGGGAGGGCTTTTTAGAGAAATATATTTCATTAAAAGATAAAACATCTAATGGTACAAGACAAACTAGAGAAAAATGTGAAACCTGTAAGCAATTTATCTACGAAAAATCATTTAGGGATTATAGTAATGATGATGGTAAAGTACAAGCCTTACTCGATTGTATACATGATAATAAAACTGCCTATTCATCTATCATTGCTGATGTGATAATAGATAACCGGCAAACAGGAAAGATCCCTCCAATGATAGAAGAGTTATTTATAGAAATTAATAATGACTATAAAATTCTTTCTCAAAAAGAATAGGTGGTGAATATATAATGGCCTTTCCATTAACTGATAATCAGTTGAAAATTGTAAACCATATAGATGGAGCGCTACTCGTTATTGCTGGTCCGGGTAGCGGTAAAACCAGAGTTCTTACAGAAAGAATCACAAACCTATTAAACATAGGGAAAAAGAGAATACTTGCATTAACATTTAGTAACAAAGCTGCAGAAGAAATATCTGAAAGAATTGAACAAAGTATAGATGAAGAATTACACGACAATGTCCTTGTAGGAACAATTCATAGCTTTTGTCTTGATGTAGTTATGAACAGAGGAAATTTAATAGGTTTACCAAACGGTCTGGTTATATTCGAATCGGATGTTGATAAATTAGAAATCATGAAAAGGATAGCATATGAAATACCAGAGTTAAGAAATGAAATTTTAATGTCAAATGGGAAAAGTAATATTTTAAAGAATTATTTAAAACAAATTAGTGAGTACAAACAGAATTTTGTTACGCCTGAAGTCTTATTAGATTCTAATAACGACAATGAAGTTGAATTCGCAAAGATTTATGAAGCGTATAACAATATGATGTTATCCCAAAGAGCATTGGACTTTGATGATATTCTTTTTTATGCATATAGAATTTTTATTGAAAGGCCGCAAATAGCCAAATCTTATACGAGACTTTATAAGTATATTTTTGTTGATGAAGCTCAAGATTTAAATGAAGCTCAATATAAAGTGATAAGAGCGCTATGTAAAGAGTTTGAAAATATTATGATGGTTGGAGATCCGGCACAATCAATTTATGGTTTTAACGGGTCAAATAGTGAATTTATGACTAATCATTTTAAACGAGACTTTCAACCAACGGAATTCAAATTAGTTGAAAATTTTCGTTCTACTAGAAAAATTATAGATGCTGCCAAAAAAATTCAAACTAATGTAGATAGTAGTGCAGTTTATCCTCTAGAGGGTGAATTATTAGTTCATAAGTTCCTGAATGAAACGGATGAGGCATTGTGGATATTGAATAAAATTAAAAAGCTAATTGCTGAAGGAAGTAAGTGGGTTGAGAATCCCATAAGTTATGAAAATATCGCGATAATAGCTAGAAATAGGTATGTATTGTCTAAAGTCCAAGAAATTTTAGTACAAAATAATATTCCTGTTAACCAGGGAGCAGCTTCTAGAAGTATTGAAAGTGAATCAATAGCTATAAAAGTATTTGAAGCCGGATTAAGGGTTATAATTAATCCTTACGATAATGTGCATTTCAATCAAATTATAGGATTAATCAAGTATAAAAATATAATTGATATCTCAAGCGACTCAAGTTATTTAGAAATGTTACTGAAATTGGATGATATTAATATTGATGCAGCTTATATTCATATATTCAATACTGTAAAAAGGGCATGGAAAATTTTACTTGATGATGAAGAACATTTTTCTAAAGCTTTAAATGCTATAGTGGTACAATTGGTTAAACAGGAAATTAATGATGATGAACTAGATGAAAATGAACAGTATTTAATTCAAAAAGATATAGAGATGTGGAGAGAACATTGGCAGAAGTATTGTAGTCAATCTGTAGCTGGGCAAAGGACTTTATCCCATTTTAGAAATCAAGTATCTCTAGGTAAGACACAATCATATGATAATTCAGGTTTATCATTGTTGACAGTCCATATGTCAAAAGGTTTAGAATATGATATTGTATTCTTAATAGGACTAAATGAAGGTACGTTCCCAGACTATAGAGCTAAAAGCCATAAAGAACTAAAAGAGGAACTTAATAATATGTTTGTAGCAATAACAAGAGCAAGAAGAGTCTGCTATATAACATATCCTCAATATAAAATTATGCCATGGGGTGATTCGAAATATCAATTTCCTTCAAGTTTCATAAGTAAAATGGGATTAACACAGATTTAAGTGAATGGAACCATATTTAATATCAAACTGGTTTAGAATTGATCTACAACAAT
>JAEWMK010000474.1 GCA_023457235.1 Bacillota bacterium | reverse complement strand
GTCCTGTTGTATCCTGCTCCGCTACTGTCGTAAAGCTCCAAGTCCCTTTGGAAGTGATGCCCGCATAGGCATTCCCTGCCAAATCAGTAAAGGCATCTCCTTCTACTTCCACATAGTACTCCGTACTGTGGGCTAGATCTTCCGTTGGATCGATCGTCACTTGAGTGCCATTAATGGTCACACGTGGATCATTCGCTGCAAGACTTGCCACTACACTATCATCTGCTACTTTGCGGATTTTGATTATCCTGCCACTTTCAGCTTGAACCGCTTCGCTAAACGTTAATTCTAGATTACTTGTAATCTCGACATCCGTCGTATTATCCACTGGCGTGAACGTCGCTGTTGGTACAGTTGTATCTTTCATTGTACTAGCAGTTACCGGAACAGCCGGGTTACCGTTTTTATTGACTACATTTGCCGTTGCAGTTACTTGTCCATCAACAAAAGATGACAAATCAACTTGTAACGAATAATTCCCACCACTTTGTACTGTAGTGGTCAAATGTTCCGTTTTGTTGGCAGAATCTTTTAGCGTAATCGTAACAGTTTGACCAGTTTCTGCAGTTGTAGTACCTGAAATTTCAGCTAAATTATTCTTGATTGAATCGATCTTAGTCGTAATTGTTGGTATTGATCCATTAATAGTTTCCTTTTCAGTAGTAAACTTCCCAGCTTCTTTCCCAAAACTTACAGAAAATTGGCGAAAACTATTTGATTCACTTGATTTACCTGTATAACCTGTATTACCTAGCACTACGTTTAACGTGCTAACTGGTGCCTTATACTCAGCTATATACGCGCATGTATTTTCAAAACTAATTCCACTTAATGAATCTGCCCGTCCTCTAAAAAGCGTGCGTCCATTGTCTAGAGTTTCTATACTTAATTTGGTTGGATTATTAACTTTATATTTGGAGAAACCTGAAATTTCATTATACTCTTGACTGCTCGAACTTCCGTCAAGATCAACTGAAGTAAGATAAAAGTTCTCTAGCAATACTGGTTCTTTTGTAGAACTGTTAACAAATTCAAATTTAAAATTAACATATCCCCCGTCAGTACCAGAAGCAATCGTTGGTTGAAATCTAGCTTTATCACCAGACTTAGAGTTATCATCGATTGTTCCTAAATTGGCATTTTCCTTCTCGACAATTGTGACTTTTGCATCTACTGTTATACCGTCTTTTTCAAATACATTTTTATACAGATAAACAGCACCTTTTTCTTTGTCTGTACCAGAGATCTTGCTACCATCATTAAAATTCATCTCTTGAAAATTTACATCCAATATTGTAGCCGTACCATTTGTATTAGCCTGAGCTGTGTCTGTTTCAGTAACAAGCATCACTGCTCCAACTACTGTTGTTGCTGCTAATGTGCCAACAAATTTATTCACATATTTTTGTCGATTTCTTTTCATTATTCTCTCCTCTTTTACTATTTTTCTAATAATTTATAGTAACAAATAACCATTTTTTCAGTAGTTACTATTAGTCATGTTTTCTTAATAAACGCTACTTATTTAGAATTGTCTTGGTCGTGGACTGTCAGCATAGGATACTTGTGGTAAAATAGAGTTAGTTTGAATAAAAAAAATAGGTGACGTTATATGGGCAAGCAATTAAAAGTTTTTATTACCGATGATGATTCATTTTTTCTAAATGCTATTGCATTAATTATCAATGCAGAGGACGATTTTGATGTTGTAGGAACAGCTCGCAACGGACAAGAGGCCTTCGAAAAAATTCAATCCGTTCAGCCGGATATTGTGTTGATGGATATTAAAATGCCAAAAATGAACGGCATCGATTGTGTAAAAGAACTCAAAAAAGATTTTCCAGAGATGCTCATCATTATTTTGACGACCTTTAACGAAGAAGAATATATTATCGAAGGGTTGGCGAACGGGGCAAATGGTTATCTAATAAAAGGAATTGATAATCAAACGCTGGTCCAGACTATCCGCGATCTAATGAAGGGACAATACCTTCTTCCCGTTGAAGTAGCTACGAAATTAGCAAAATTCACTTTGAGCCATTTAGCAAAAGAAACGAAAAATGTGCTGCCTGAATATATTACATCAGGCAACACATTTACGAAAAAAGAATATGAGATTATGAAACTGCTTGCAAGACGATATGCAAATAAAGAAATTGCAGCGGAACTTTTTATTAGCGTCGGAACTTTGAAAAATTATTTAACGACCATTTATGAAAAACTTGGTGTCAAAAATCGCAGTGAAGCGATTGCTATTTTAGGAAAGCAGGGAGAGTAAAATAAAAAATAGCCCCTTCTCCCTGTTTACTCCTTGCCCCTACTTCGCCGCCATGTTGTTTTATGATTTCCTTCACAATCGCTAAGCCGAGACCACTGCCATCAATATTTCCATTCACTTTACGATAAAATTGTTCAAAATAATAAGGTAATTCTTCCTGCGAAATTCCATTGCCATTATCTTCAACTTCAATAACAACTTCGTACGCCTCACTACCATCGATATTACCCCTACGAACATCGCAATGCAGTGTGATATGCTTTTCAAGCGAATCATTGTATTTAATAGCATTGCTAACGAAATTTTGCATTACTTGCATTAACCGTAGCCGATCTACTTTGATATAAGCCTCTTTCCCGTCTATACTCGGTGTTAAATTTCCAAGCTGTAAACATGAATTTTCTGTTGGAATGTCTAGTCTAAGCGCTACATATATTTCTTTAAAATATTGCCGTACCATCACTTCTTCAAAATGAAATGGGAGCTTCTTCGCTTCTAATTTTGATAGCTCCAACAAATCATTATTTAAGTGCTGGACATAGGCTAACTTGTTAATTAACTCTTGATATACATTTTGGTGATTAACATTTATTTTTCCTTCTTTTAATATTTGTAAATATGCCCTTACCCCTGCTAATGGTGTACCGATATCGTGAGCAATATTAGCTAAAGCTTTCGTTCTTGTTAATTGCAGCGTTTCCAACTCAATATTTTTTTCTCTTAATTCATTTGTTCTATCAATAATTTTATCCTCTAAGTGATTGTTTAAAATTAGTAATTCCTCTGTTAGCCTTGCATTTTTCTCATTAATCCGTTCATAGCGATTTGCCACAATGGCTGCTTGGATTAACATAAAAATGATAAAGGCATAATTCAGCATATAAAAAGTATTGAATACAAAAGCAAAATTGATGGTATCAAAAATAATAGCGCCAATTAAGATAAATACACCTGCTAAATTTAAGTTTGCATCTTTTCGTTTGTGGAGCTTTGCCTTAAAGGCAACATCGAGGATTAAATATAAAAATATAATAATTAAAATAATCGTATTATAAAATAATAGACTCGTAAAAACCTCTGGTGGTGTAAACAAATCAATCGCTATGATAATGACCGCAATCCCCTGAAAAATCCTAACGATATAAATATTCGCATCCTCCGGGAATATATGTCTTATCAAGAGACAAAATACTAACAAACCCATTTTTTCTAGTAAATATTCTGACTTTATTATCGTTACCCAACTTAAGGATGGGAAAAACATATGAACTACATATTCGTTTACTAAAAATGTTCGACACGCATAGAAAAATGATACCGATCCAATGTAAAAACCAGCTAAGTCGGTTTTTCGATAAAAATAAATAGTAAGTTGATAAATTCCAAAAAGTAAAGCTGCACCAATTTGTATTAATGAAAGAAATGTTGTCATTAGCATTGATCGTGATAATTCCTTCGTTTCCCCAAAGACAATATCACTAATAAGGCCACCTTCACGAAATGAGAAGTTGGAAACTTGAATAACGATATCGATTGTTTTCGCTGGTGGTTCAAAGATAATGACATTTCTTTGTAAACTCGGTATTTCATCCTCTTTACTTTTTCCTTCATCCCCAAAACCGGGATACTCTCTGCCATTGATCCAGATCCGATAGGCACTACCAATATAGTAAAGCGATAGCGCTTGTTGTTTCCCAACTTTTTCTTCCGGAATTTTAAATTGCGTTCGATACGTTCCGTATCCAAAGCGAGGCAATGGTTTTCCATTCACCGTTTGATAGCGCCAAGAACCGGGAACTTTAATGGTGATAACTTCCCGATTATGACCTTGGAAATCTTCCGGCTCAATTAATTCATGCCAATAAAACTCCCAGTTGCCATGTAACGATACTGGACCATCTTTGCTACTACCGTTTTTATGTTCAAACCCTTCCGCCCAAATAACATTTCCTAAAAGCAGTAACGAAATAAAGAAAACAATAATAAGGATGTTTACTTTTGATAGTTTCATAGTATACTCCGATTATTTAATTAATAGAATCCGGTCTTTACCAAAAAATTACGTTGATTCCCATATTATACATAATTTCCTTCCTATTTAGAATTGACAATATGTCATAGTTTTCAATAATGAATAAGGGATGTCCAAAAGTTCAGATAACTGAATTATTTGGACATCCCCTATTTGATACTGGAGTGTAATATCGATTTACCGAATAAAGTGCCCAATTTAATATACTGGGCACTTTAAGCTTCTTTTTTACTTCTTAATTAATTCAAGCTCTACAGGAATAAATTCTTCAACAGTTTCTCCTTTAATAACAGAGATTGCTGTCTCAACACCCTTTTGACCAATTAGGTCAGGCTTTTGAGCAACTGT
>JAEWMK010000473.1 GCA_023457235.1 Bacillota bacterium | reverse complement strand
ATATTGCAAACATATGGTGATCTTTCGGTTGGAATCATTGAATTAACGCGTCAAACAGGGAATATTTTATCCCACTATCCTTTAATACCAACTCTTACATTGAAGACTTGGATTGAAAAAAAACCTACAGAAAAAAATGCGTTATCGATGATGTTAGAGGATCCTGCAACGGGACTCTATATATTGCCATCCCAAACTTTATTAGATCATAGTAAGTCGCCAGTCCAAATGGAGGTTAAGGATGCATTAAAAATGATTCATATACTAAAACAAGTACTTGATGTAGTTGTAATCGATGCGGGGACGATTTTAGATGAATTTCAATTTGCGATATTTAAGGAATCTGACCATGTTATTTTAGTTTCGGATTTATCGTTTGAAACTTTGAAAGAAAATCACTATATGCCAGAAATTATTAGAAAGCGTAATCTTGATCTGGATAAATTTATTCATGTAATTAATAAAGTTGAGAAAGGTTTGGGTGTAACAGTGAAAGATGCCCTTGAAATTGTAGCAACACCTGTTTCACATCCTCTTCCTTTTCGTAAAGAAATTATGAGGAAGAAGGAAAAGAGAGAGCCATTTGTTTTAGCGCATGATCGAGATAAGTACACTGCTGAATTAAAATTACTTGTTGGTGACCTGTTCCCGGAAATTGAAAAATTACAAAATAAACCTAACTGGTGGAAAAAAGTAACTTCCAAAGTAGTTGGAGGTTAATTGAGATGGAGGTGTCCTGAATGTTGCGAAATAAAAAATACATGATTGCTTATACCATTATTATCTTTGTATTAATGGGGATTTATATGTACTCTCAAGTCGGTGCACGTTCGCAGACTACGGCATATTTTGCATCAGTCGACTTACCGCCTGGTACTATTCTGTCATCAGCAGATATTGAAAAACGTGATGGTCTTGTATTAGACGAAGAGCTGGAGAAATTGGTGATTGCAAAGAAATTGGAAGATCTCGTGGGGAAACAGGTTTCTGCTTATGGAATTAGGAAAGGCAGACCAGTTCTAGAAAGCGACATACAAGATCACAACAAACAATTATACGAGATAAAACTTGTCGGTGATATTACGATTCCTGAAACAGCGAAATTAGTGACTGTAAACATAATCTACGATCAGAAAAAACATCCAGATCGAAAAAATCGAGTTTTGGCAGAAAACGTGCCTGTCAAGGAAGTCTATAATAATCAAAATATTCCTATTGATATGACGAATGAAAAAATGCAAAAAGTTCCTAGGGCGATTAGTATCTGGGTAGATGCGTATCAGAAACAACAAATCCTAAGTGAAAAGAACGAAGGAGAGTTTTATTTTACAACAATTCCATAAGGGGGAATGATTGATGGAAAGTGCAAAACATCTTAATAGTCGAAGAAAACAAGTGATTAAAATTTCAATTGATAAAAATCAAAATGGAAGGGTGATTGTAGGACTTGGCGCTGGAAGAGAAGGAAATGGCTGCCGAACTAGTTTATACCACATAGCAAATCGATTGGCAGAGCAATCACCGGCTTTAAAAGTTTGTCTAGTTGATTATCATTTAGCTGAACCAACATTAGACAAACTGTTTGTTCCTGATCCTAATAAACTTATTATGCATCTAGATAAACTGTATAAATCTATTAATAATGAAATCACGGAGTCTATTATAATTAGTAACGTTATTTTGAATAAAAATCAAAAGAATCTATATTTACTTCCTGGAACACGCCGTCCCTATGCGGCAGAAAGCCTTAATGCGGATGTGTTACTAGCTATTACTGAAGGCTTGAAGCATATTTTTGATGTAGTCATTGTAAATACGAGTGCGCATTTTGACAATCCTGGTACAATTGCTGGATTATTATCAGCTGATCATGTGCTTGTATTTTCAAATTATGATGAAAGTGGTCTACGGATTTTCAATCAGTACTATTCTACAATTTTTGAAAAACACACAAATCTAAAAGACAAAATGCTGTTAGTAGGTGTCAATAGTCGAAACGGCAAGAAAGAGTCGTTAAGCCAGCTATCACAAATAAAAAGTTTTCATGATGAACTTCCATTTATTGACCAATGGAAGTTTTCTTTTTCTGAAAAACAAAAAATTGAAGGAAAAGCGAAATCCAAATATATTAAAACACTCGATCAAATCATTAACGAAATAGGATGTGGTGTTATTTATGAATCGGATAATCGTGTAAAAGAGAGGAAGTGGAGAATATGGCCTATCATGCGGTAGCAGACTTTAAACGATTGGATTCAAGTAAACGAGCGTTTTCGCGAAGAAGATACACATTACTTCAAGCGGAAAAAATAATTTCTGAGACAATAAGTCAAGGGTTAGTTGAATTAAAAAGATTAAATGAACTGAAGAAAACGTGTCTCACAAATCCGCATTCCCGAGAAGAATTAACAGATACCATTTATTCCATTCTAGTGGATCAGGGTATTGATGTGGATGAGATTGACTCTATACAAGAAGCTGCAGAAATCCTTTATGCTGAAATTTATGGGTATTCTATTTTTCAACCTTTCATTGATGACCCTCAATATAATGAATGTTATTTCAACACTCCATGGGATTGTTGGGGGATTGTCGGACTAGAGCGAAAGCGACTAGATATTCAATTTAGAGATGAAAATCATGCGACTGAGCTTTTAAAGCGACTAACGGATAGTAGTCGGGAAGGGAAAGCAGCCCACGATAATCGGCTAAATTCTGCTGTCTTAGCTGATGGTATTCGACTGCGTTGGGCACTACCGCCAGTGGCTGACCACGTAAGTGCAAACCTAAGGAAGCATACGGTTGAGGATATGCAAGGTATTACACCAGAGAAATATATTCAAGAAAATGTCATGACCAGACCTGTTTATTCGCTGTTATCTGGAATGGCGATTATGGGGATTTGTTATGGTTTGCTGGGTCCCGGTGGAATCGGGAAAACGGCATTACTACGCGTTATTTTGAAAGAAGTACAAGATAAGATTCGTCCAAGATTTCTAGTAAGTGAGAACGGTTCAGAGCTAAATTTACGTGAATATTTGTTATTACTGGGGTGTAAGGATGTAGACGTGAATAGTCTCCAAAAATGGTCTGGTCCACGCGAGAGTTTAAAGGATATTTTTGCGAATTTTATGCAAGCGAAAGGTGAGTACATTATTCAGCCAGAAGTATTGATGCCAGATGAGGTCGATAATATTCTAATGGCTAGAAGAAGAGGGCACATTATGGGGCCGTTTACTTTTCATAGCTATCCTAATAAATTTAATGATGCCTTAACAGATCTTTATTTACAAGGAAATCGGCAAGCGGATCGTGACAGCATTAAGAGAATGCTGGCTGATGATGTTGTAGCTAGTTGCTATTATGATGTCGAATATACCCCTAGTGGAAAGAAAAGAAGAGTTTACGGTATTTATGAACACATTAATGGGAATGCAAAACCAATATTTGAATTTAATCAAAATAAAGGTGATTATACGGTTTATCCTATAGAGAATGAAGAACTTCGTAAGAAACTCAAACAGCTTAAATTTATAGCGCCTAATAATTTTAAGGAGGTGCAATTTTTATTGTAATGAAATTAATTGTTTCGTTTTTTATCATTAGTTTTGGGATGCTTATAATGTTCCTAAGGTATAGAGAAAAAAAGGAAAAGCAAGCATTTGTCGGGATGTATGAGGATGCTAAATTTAAACGTCTTCCTTTTTTTCATAAGCTAACGAATAAGGTGAAGGATCAAGCTGCTTATACGGAAAAAAGTTTGCATCGTGTGTCATTGATATCATTTCTGTTGCTTATTCCAGGAGGTAGTGTAGGAATATTGTTTCAAAATATGGAACTGAGTTTTTTGCTTTCAATTGGGTTAGCAGCGATTCCATTTCTCTATTTATTTTTACTTGAGCGAAAAAAACAAAAAATTATTCTAAAGGAAACCGTGCCTTTATTAACAACGATTGATTGGGTGTATGAAAGCAATAAGTCTATTCCGCAGGCGTTAAATGCGGCTGTAAACTCATGCCCTCCGATTATTAAAAATCAGTACAAACAAATGTTGCTTAGGATTAACTCTGGGACTGCACCAAGTACGGCTATTAAGCAATTAGGAGATGAAACGAGAAGTCCGGTTTTTAAATTTTTGGGTGGAATTATTAAAGCACAAGAAAATCGAAATGATAATGAAGCTTTTCGGGAGGCTTTACAAGAACTCCAAAAGAATGTTGTAAAAACGAATAATAGATTAGCGAAGGTTGATAGTAATTTAGGAAAAAAGAGGGTGTTTCTATTACTTATGCTAGTCGTAAGTTTCATTTTATTTTGGATAAGTTTTGGAATGATGGAAAATCCAATGGGTTATTTTAAAAGCCCGGAAGGTGCGAATATGCTTTTTATTGGTACGATCACCATGTTTATTCCTTTCGTCATTTACATGATGTCAGCAGTTAGACGAAGATTTTGAGGTGGTTTATTTTGAAGGATCTAATGATAGTTGTAATTTTAATTGTTTTACCATTTCTGCCTTGGAAACTAATGTATGAATATATCTGGCAGAAATTCCGTTTGTTTTTCCCAGATTCGGTTGATCAATTTGATACACTTTTGCGTAAAAAATGGCCGCTGTTTCAAACAAGCCATTTATTTTTTATTTCTTTTATTTTAGTGACGATCTCGATCATATTCTTTTTAGTTGGAAATTTTCTTCGCTGGCCGACTGTTCCTTTACCAGTAGGAGTGATGGGCGGAGTATTAATTCCTTTTTTGTTCATCTATATCCTAAAGCCTAATATAGAATCCAGTTTTTTATTTGAGGTAAGAAATATATATACAACGCTTCGAACGCAGATTGCAGCTGGTGCAAGTCCAGTGGAAGCACTGGAATTAGTAACGGATATGGCAGACATTATGAAACAAGACATTGAAGAAATTAAACTCGTTTGGGGAAAAAAGTTAGATGATACACTAAAAAAAATTGCAAAAAAATATTCAACTGATGAACTTGATATTCTTCTATCCCTTATTCGAGAAATGCACAATGCAGGTTCTAGCGACCAAAAGGAGGTGATGAAGTCTTTTGACAGAATGAAAGAAATGATGGAGGATGAGATTTCTGCAAAAGAAGCTGCAAACGATGAAAAAGAGATGGACTATTTAGAGGTAAGTAGTAACGCTTTTATTTTTTCGTTAATCTTTTTGATGATTGTGCCAGTGGTTGGCGATATTATTGGACGATTAATTAATTTAGGAAGTTAATTTTATAATTAAGTAAATTAAGTAGGAGGTTTTATTGAATGGATAAAATTGTTGTAACTGCATTAATACTAGGAGCTGTTTCAGGATTAGCTGATGGGATGTTTGCTAGTGATGGTCCTTTGTTTACAGCTGTATCAGGGGTTGTTGATAACATAGTTTCTAAGATTTTAAATTTTAGCTTTGCTCTTCCACTCATTCCTTTTTCATAAAAGAGGTGATATGAATTGAGCAAGGTTCTAAGTGCCGTTGTATCCTTATTTGCATTAATAGTTGTCTTCGTTAGTTACATGGATATCTACATTGTTCAAGCTGAAGACAAATATTTAGATCAGGTTGATATTTTTTTAGCCAATCGAATCTCAGTTGAAGGAGCTTATACCTCGGATGTGGAAAACGACTTAATATCATTTTCAAATGAGTTGGGACTGAACTTTGATCGCTTTGATTTCTCTGGAACTACGACAACACCTGTTCCTTGGGGCCATATCATTGATATTAAGTATAGCTATTCTGATGAGAATGAACAAAAAGGGTTGGCTTATTTATCGATTAATGGTGTCAAAACAAAGCCAAGAGATTTCAAAGTTGTTTCATTAGGGAGGTAATCATGGGTATTCAATTATTT
Organism: Bacillota bacterium; assembly: GCA_023457235.1. Lineage (GTDB taxonomy): Bacteria > Bacillota > Bacilli > Bacillales > Bacillaceae_J > Schinkia. The sequence goes on along the minus strand of JAEWMK010000473.1, from coordinate 4,215 downwards.
GGGTCCTATTTGGTTGCATTTTTCACCATTATTTATGCTCTTATGGCAGAAACAGATATCGATATCAGTAAAAACCGAGACATTTCTACAGGGATAAATATTGCTGCCAAAGCTGCAGCAACAAAATGGGATAAAGAGGCAACGGCAGAAGCTGGCATGATTATTCTAGACGAAGATCAGGCCGCAAGTACTGCCGTTGATTTTTTTTCTTTTAATACAGGTGGTTCGGTAGATTGGGCTGAATTATACATTGAAATTGTAAACAATGCCCCTACCACTAGATTTATAGATGGTAATGAATATAGCTTTGTTGCCAATGGTGTGATTCTTAAATACAAAAATTTTATAGAAATTGTTGAGGCAGATGATCGATCATTAGAACAAATACTTGAGGAAAATAAAGAAGATGAGGATGATATGGAATGATTAGAAATCAAGAGACTAGTAATGAGAAAAAAGTAACTGGAAAAAAGGTGATATTCTTTGTTTTGGCGTTTGTTATTGGGTATCTTACTTCAGTTACTGTGCAAGTATTAATATAATGGAGTAAATTAATATGACTCATTTAAAAATAATAAGTAGTTTTGTCCTTGTATTAATAGTTGGTGTAGCCGTTTGGAAATTTTGGCCTGAAGGAGATGTAGTTTCTGTCTCAGGGGATAACATAGCAAATCAAAAAAAATTACAAAGGTTTTAGAAAAAGAAGGGTTTCTTAGAAAATTTTAAGAGGGAAATGAAATTGAAAAATTAAATTTATCGAATCAAATGAACGACCGTGTTCTTTCACAAGAGTTTGAAACCTTTTGGAATCAAAATGCTTCAATCTATGATTTAACTGTAACCACTGTTAATGAATGGGGCGGATAAACATGGCTTGTTATCGATGTTGTTCTTGAAAGAGACAATAAGTATCAATGGGTACAATTTAAAACAATCTGGGATGAAGGAGAATTATTGGATATTCAATTACAGCCTATTAGTTATTATGAAAGAGTGAAGGGGTCTTCTCTTTCTAAAGATGAGGAAATAGCTTTTGTAAACAAGGTTGTAAATAACTTAAATAAGGTAGATACAAAGGATTTTGGTTGGCGTTATCAACAGCAGAATCCAATGATTGACCAGGCTGTAAAATCTGTAGAAGTTTTGGACTCACAGTTACTAGCTGCTAATGATCACGGAGAGTCATTAATAAAACTTAAATATATGATTTCATTGATTGAACACTCACAAGTGGTAGAAGCGCTGTTTTATGTGAAATCCTATGGTAGCAAGCATCAAGTTGAAGATATTCAAATTATTGAAGTAAATAAGATAGGTGATAAACAGTGAAAAAACCATTCATTTTCATTGTTTTATTTTTGTTTTCCGTTGTATTACTCACAGCAGGTTATTCGGTTAGTGCAGAAGAAGATAGTGGAAATTCAGATACGGAAAATAAGTTCTCACTTGGAGAGAATCCTTCAAGTAGTTCTGGTATGGATACAAGAGTGCTATTTGAGGATGATTTTTTAACAGATGATTATATTGATGGTTTGAATACGACTGCTGAAGTTGATTTGGAGAAGGGGGAAATTCGACTTCCAAAAGTTTATGGAAGTGAGACCTTTGATGCTACAGAGGATGGAATCCTAGTTTTAAACGGAAATCAAGTTGAGTTTTACTTGAGACAATCAAATGGAAGCTTTCAACAATCAATTGAGTATACGGATGAGCAAGTATTGGCTGTTGCTTTTAGTGGACAAGGATTTTCCCACTATGCTTTAAAGGGTGATGGAACCGTAATGAAAATGGAATATGGCTCAGGTGATTTTATTGAAAACCCAGTTGTGAAGATTTCTGGTTTACGTTCAGCAACTTCCATTAGTGCTAGTCAAGATGCTGTTTATATTGGTGATTCTAACCAGATATTAGTATACGAAGAGTCTGCATGGGGGATTCATACAGTAGACAAAATTGATGTTGGGGCGCGCTTAACAAATGTGTCTTCAGGGCCTTCGCGTGAAATTGTAGCATCGACAGCCGAAGGTATTCATGTATTGCGATTAAGTGAATCAGGTTATGTGAAAAGTCCATTAGAAAAGCTATCAGGAGTTGCCTCAGGAGATATCAATGAACTAGGGTGGATTGCTGGTGTTAAAGATGATGTTGTTCGAGTAAAGTTAGAAGCTAATGGAGGCGTTTTAAGTTTTAATCATGCAGGGGCGTTGGCTGTTAAATTTGCAAATAATTCGTTATTTGTTCGAGATAATAGTAGTATAACAGAATATGCTTATGATGGTTCAAATCTTGTTAAAGTTGGAAAGATTACGGGATTAGAAGTGGCTGAGGATAGGTATTTATCCCCTCGTCAGTATCAATCAATGGTTATTGAATTTTCTAACCGCAAACCGATAAAAAAGTTTGGAATTGTAGCACAAACAGATGAACCTGAACCAACAAAGATAATCCTTGAAGTAAGTCCGGATGGTGTTCTATTTTATCCAGTTGAGGGAGGCATTTGTGAGTTACCAGAAGAAACGAATCAACTGATTATTCGCGCCACTTTAACGAATGAGGAACAGAAAAATTTAACACCGATTTTGAAAAAAATCAGCCTTTATGACAGAAGTCTGGGTATTGAGCTGGTAGAGACAACCAGAATTGTTCGTGACCCAGGTGGTAATCCTCCCCTTCCTACTAGTGACGCAGTGAATATATGGGGTGGATATAACTTCGACATGAGGATTGTAGCGACTGGTGCTGTAGAAGTTGAAATTTTATTTAGCAATGGAGAGAAGATAAACGCAACAATGGTAGATGAACAAACGTTTATTGCAACACACCATTTTCCGGAAGATGCAAAAGGATCCATAAGTGTAACAGTAAAGGCTCGTGATGAGGATGAAAACGAAATATCTATTGATTTACCAGATCATTATATATTAGTTGATAATATATTAAATAATTATAAAGTTTATCATGTTAAATAATTTGATTTTAAGTATTAATAGCGAACGATGGAGGGAGTTTTAAAATATTAACTCCCTATTATTTTTGGAAGACAGGAGATGATTCATTTGAAATTAAAGTTTAATATATTGTTAATTTCATTTTTATTGATAGTGAGTATGTCATTATCCAGTAGTTTTTTCTATTTTGAAAAGGCAGAAGCATCAGGTTGGGAAATTGTTGAAACTAGTCCTACAATGCAATATCCTCATGATACCAATATTTCATCCGGAAATGGGGATTTTGTAGGAGTAAACTATTTAGGTGGAGGCAAGGTAGGAATTAAAAGACTTGAAGATTATGTAGAGTTCCAACAATATACATTTTATAGCAACTTAGATTTTTCTTCATATGATTATAAAGTAGAGATAATTATGAATGGAGAGATTAGAGGATCCAACAAAGTAGATAGTGAAGTAGGAAGTATAAACCCGATAAGATTTAGCTTTAAAAAAGGGGAAGCATATACTTATAGATTATATAGATTTAAGACGAACTCTTCACCAGTAACAACACTCATAACTACCATGAATCAAGTAATATCCGCATCTGGCACGGCGACACTATCTGGTACTGTAAGTGATCCCGATAATGATATTCTTACTATTAGCGCAACAGTTGGAGGGGTTGAAAAATCAATATCCGTTACTAATACATCGACTGCAAAACCATGGTCATTATCCTGGAATGGTTCCGAATTAACTGAAGGAACCTATTCAAATATTACTATATCTGCATCAGAAGGGAAAGGTGGTGCGGCGTCCACTACCTATACGGGAACAATTACTGTTGATAAAACTAAGCCAACCGCTACTGTATCACCGACAGAACGCAGCAAATGGGATACTTCAGTTGTGAATATTGCAATTAGTCTTGGAGACAATTTATCAGGAATTATCAGTAGGAGATATGAGCTAACTAACTCATCTACTCCAACTGGTAGTTGGCAAACAGCGGCAAGTAATAGCTTTAATGTAAGCGTGAATACTGAGGGCGAATGGTATCTTCATATAAGAATTGCTGACACTGCAGGAAATCAAGAAGCAGTTACCTATGGGCCGTATCGTTTCTTTTCTTTTTCAGTACCAAGCAATATTCGTTTTACAGATGTCTCTACTGATACATTAAAGTTAGAATGGGACATTCAAAGTGAACATGAATACTTCGTTGAACTTCAAGATAAATATAATACCGTTGTAAAAACATCTGGATGGATAACTGCAGGCC
>JAEWMK010000472.1 GCA_023457235.1 Bacillota bacterium | reverse complement strand
GTATGGGCTCCCAGCTCTAGCTACCGATTGGGAACTATCAAGAGTGGCACGTTATAAATCTGTTGATATGAGAGATAAGAACTATTTTAGTCATACGTCGCCAACTTACGGATCACCATTTACAATGATGAAAAATTTTGGAATTCGCTACACTGCGGCAGCTGAAAATATTGCGGCTGGTCAAACGACTCCACAAGAGGTAGTAAACTCTTGGATGAACAGTCCGGGTCATCGTCAAAATATTTTAGATTCAAGAATGACTCACATTGGTGTTGGTTATGCTAAAGGTGGGTCGTACCGTCACTATTGGACGCAGATGTTCATTAAAAAATAATCTTTGGAGGGATCACTAATGAAAAGTGTTCGCGACGTAATGTCAACCAATGTTGAATATTGTACACCGGTAGATAATGCATTTGAAGTGGCAACAAAAATGAAGGATTTAAATGTTGGAGCTATTCCAATTGTTGATAATGGAAATTTGTTAGGGATGATTACGGACCGGGATTTAGTCGTAAGAGGGATCGCTGAAAAACGTTCAGGCTCCAATGCAGTTACAAATCTTATGAGCCAAGAATTAATAACGGTTTCTCCTACTTCCTCTGTTCATGAAGCAGCACAAATCATGGCGGAAAAACAAATCCGTCGTCTTCCTGTTGTTGAAAATGGCCAGTTAGTAGGAATTGTCTCACTGGGTGACCTCGCCGTTGAAAATGATTCTGACCAAAAAGCAGGATATGCTCTAAGTGAAATATCCGAACCACCACAGATGTAATATACTTAAGCGGAGGTGCCTTCTAAAGAAGGCACCTCTATTTTTTTAGGACTAAAATTAAATCCCTCCTATATAATGGTATAGAAAGTAAGGACAAGCAGGGGGGCTTTTTATGAGAAAAAACATCCTTTCTTTTTTTATACTATTAACTTCGGTGCTGGTATTAGCTATTATCTACGTTAGATTTCCTAGTGAAACAGTACAGACAACCTCTATAAAACCGGTGGATCTTGATATGGTAGAGAAAGAAATAGAGTCGACTTTTCCAAAGGAAACAAGGATGATGTACGAGTTAATTGGAAAAGACAAGGGAGAAGTTATTAAATTACTAGGACAACCAGGTAGAATTGATGTATCAGAATATGATTATGATTGGTGGATCTACAATGAATCTCTCTCCAACTATTGCCAAATCGGTATAGAAAATGACAAAGTAGTTACCGTGTATGTAATGGGTGAAAACAACGAAATTGCTCCTTTTCAAATTGGTCAAACCCGGAATACCCTAGAAACAATCGTTAATCTTTCAGATAAAGTAGCATTGGAAGTTGATAAAAATTTATATCAATTTGAATTAACAAAAGAAGAGGTAGATACTGTTCCGCTTATCCAATATAAAAATATTTGGGCTCAAATCTATATTGATAAATTTAGTGGAACGATTTCAAGTATAAGGTTTCTTGATGCAGAAACTTTGGTTAAAATTAGGCCGTACGAGCTTGTATATCGCGGTAATTTAATTTCTGCAAAGGAAATTGACTCTAATATGTGGGATGAAATAGAAAAGGGGAAGGCTTTGCAAATATTAGATATGACGAATGTTTTAAGAGAACGGAATGGGTTAAGTCATGTAAATTGGGATGAATCAACGGCTATTGTTGCCTATAGCCATTCAAGGGAAATGTTTGAAGAGGAATATTTTTCACATAGCTCACCTACTCAGGGGGATTTATCCAATCGCTTGGTTAACGGTGGTGTTGATTTTAGAGTGGCAGGTGAAAATATAGCAGCACGTTATGTTGATGCCATCTCAGCTGTAGAGGGATGGTTGAATAGTGAAGGGCATCGTACAACCCTTCTAAATAAGGAATTTACCCACTTAGGGGTTGGGGTGTATGAAAAGTATTATACTCAAAATTTTATAAAGGCATGGTAAAATGGGCGGACATTTGAGGGTATATGTTAGTAACCTATAGTAGGCCAAATATGTAATTTATGCTAAGGCGTATCTGATACTATTGAGGTGATTATTATGGGGAAGCTACATCCGAAGGTTGCTGAATTTAAAAAATTTGTAGAACGTCATCCGGGAATAGTGAAGGAAGTCCGTTCAAAAGAGAAAAGCTGGCAGGATTTTTTCGAGGATTGGTATATGTTCGGTGAAGACGATGCAATGTGGGAGAAGTATAAATCTGAGTTTGAAAATGTTGGAGGAATAACAACTAATAAGGACAACCCAAAAAAGGATTCAGACTTCATGACCCAGATTTTATCAATTGTTAAAAATATTGATATGAATGAAATGCAAAGGCATATTAGTAATGTAAGTGGGGCCATTGCGAATGTTCAACAAATAATTGAGCAATTTCAAGGGTTTAAACAAAATAACAACAATAATCCACGAATAAACGGGCCGAGAAACCCACGTCATCCTTTTTATTATAATAAGGATTAATCCAGATTAATCCGTCTGGAGCTGTTGAAAAATGCGCCGCGAAATCCAATCTTATCTACAAAGTAGACCTGATTTGACCATGTTCGTCCGAGAAAATCCAATATGGTACCGAAAGTTATCGAGAAGTCCTGAAAAAGTATTTGAAATCGAACAGGAAGCAAAAGTTTTTTATGGCAGAACATTCCCCCAAAGAATTGACCGGCTAAATGAACGTATCCAATTAGCCAACATGCTCCTCGGCATGATGAATGTGATGGGCAATAATAGTCAACAATAATTAGGGCCGAGGGCCTTTTTTTATTTGTACTTTAAGAAATTTAACTTTGTTAAAGGATTAAAGTATAAGATTAATTTTAGCTATGGAAGACAACAATAAGACAAAGAAATAAACAATTAAAGGTGGGATATGCTGTGAAAAAAATGATACTTGTCATCACCTCTCTGCTTTTCTTTATGATGGTCAATCCGGCAATGGCTTCAAATATAGACCCTATGTCTGTTAAGCATCAAGTAAAGGGAAAGGATATTTATGTGGAATGCGTAATATCCAATTTTACATTTTCAAAAAAAGACCATAAAAAAATTAATCAAAATGGATTTGGTTACCTTCAACTTTATTTAAATAATCAAAAAATCGATAATATTTATACAGCTGCTTTTATTGTTAAAGGCTTGCCAGCAGGAAAGCATCAAATTAAACTTGAACTCGTCCATAATGATGGGACCCCCTATAATATACAGAAGGAATTTGATGTAACTATATAGCTTTCATGGTATGATTATGTTGGAGGTGTTAAAAAAGTGTTAGCAACAGAAGAAAGGATGAACATACTCGATATTACAGATGAGTTGTCAGAAATGATTCTTAATTCTGATGTAGTGGATCATTATTATCAGAGTTTATATAAATTAAGACAAGACGAAAAGGCAAGGAACTTAATCCAAGCCTTTACGAAGCAAAAGGAAATATATGAAGAAGTCCATCGAATTGGAAAATACCACCCGGATTATTTAAAGGTGATTAAAGAAACAAGGGAATTAAAAAGGGATATGGACCTTTTAGAGTCTGTATATGAATTTAAAAAGGCCGAAAATGCATTGCAGAACCTCTTGGATGAAATTAGTGTGTTGATCGGTCATTCCGTGTCTCGGCATATAAAAGTACCAACAGGGGATCCATTTTTCGAGTCGGCGTCGGGATGTAATGGCTGTAGCAGTGGAGGCCATAGCTGTGGGTAACTTTATTCGTTGAATAAAGTTAAGCCTCCGGCGGATGCCTCAGATTTTCAGAGGTAGTTTTTCGAGACGAGCTCGAAAAAATCTGGGCGCAAATACGCCAAGGCGTATTTGATTAGGCTTGCAAAAGAATAGATTTTCATGCTATTCTGAAAATGAAATTATGCAATTAGTTAGTGTTTGAAATAAGGGAGATTTAATTATGAACTTTGGAAATCGACAAGGAATTATCGTTTGGGTGCATTCCTTAAAGCAAGTTAAGCAATTAAAACGTTATGGAAATATCCATTATGTTTCAAAAAAACTTAAATATATCGTGATCTATATGGATATGGAGCTAGTGGAAGATGCTGTTGATAAGATTAAATCCTTGTCGTTTGTAAAAAAAGTGGATCTTTCATACAAACCTTTTTTGAAAACTGAATTTGAAAACTCTAAGCCGGATAAGGCAAAAGAGTATGATTATAAAATTGGAATTTAATTTGTAAATAAGGGGCTGACTTAAAGAGTCAGCCCTATTATTTTACTGCATAGGCGGGATAAAACGGTTCATTCTAAGAATGCCTATTAAATGCTGATAATAAAGCTCTGTCTCGGCAAAAATCGTAGAAGGCTTAACCTCAAATGAAATAATTTCTTTTCCCAGTTCCTCGGTTAATTGCTTAAATAAATCAAAGCGTTTATTAGGTTTTTTTTCAGGATTTGGGATGCCTTCCCTACAGATGTAAATTGGTTGAAAATCCCCGGTTGTTGTTGGATTTAAGACAACGGCCAAAGAAGTAACATCTTTTTCATTAATTTTCGTATGAAATGCCATCAAATGAACAAGTCTATGTTTGTTTGTTCTGGCAATTTCTAGAAGTTCATATAGGTCAGAAAATCCTTGCCCGAGTTCGATGAATCGCTGAATCATTTTTAACGCTCCTTTCAATACAATGCCACTACCACTTTATCAATTGATTGAAAAAACGTCAAAAAATAAAAAAACCCCTGCTTACGCAGGGTCCTTCTATTTTTCCTGAAAGCCTATGTTGACTTCCATTACAAGAAGGCAAAGGGAGAGGAGAAACCGGAGGAAGAACTTATGGGGAAACGTAAGTCTTCTCCGCGGTTGGCAACAACATCAGAAAATGATGTTGTTACTATCCATTATGACCAAAACTTTTTTCTATATACATCTTATTTTACCTTCTCTATTGTTGATGGTTATATATTTATGGTAGGATGAAAAAGTAAAATTTAACTTTATTCAGCTGAATAAAGTTAAAGCCTCCGGCGGATGCCTCAGATTTTCAGAGGTAGTTTTTCGAGCAAGCTCGAAAAAATCTGGACACAAATACGCCAAGGCTCATTTGATCAATTGGAATTTCACATAAAGTATATAGGTGATGTAAATGAGAGTTATTGCTGGTAAATGTAAAGGTCGGCCTCTTAAAGCTGTCCCTGGACTGAATACAAGACCAACAACCGATAAGATCAAAGAATCGATTTTTAATATTATTGGTCCTTATTTTGATGGCGGAGAAGGCTTGGATTTATTTGGGGGCAGCGGCGGGCTTGGGTTAGAGGGATTAAGCCGTGGACTTGATAAAATGATCTTTGTTGATCGAGACCGAAAAGCAGTAGATGTTATTAAGCAAAATATTAAGTTTTGTGGGTTTGAAGATCAAACGGAAGTGTTCTGCAATGATGCGGGTAGGGCCCTTAAGGCAATCATGAAAAGAGGATTGAAATTTTCGCATATATTTTTAGATCCACCCTATAAGCTGAAGGAATTGGAAGCAATCATAGCCGAGATTGATAAGGCGCAGCTTTTATTCGAAAATGGGTTGATTATTGCAGAGCATGGTAATGAATTAGTTCTTCCGGAAACAATTGGCGGTCTTCGCTTACAAAGAAGAGAAGTTTATGGAAGTACAACGGCTGTTTCAATTTTAAATTATAAAGAAATTACTGAAAATTCAACCAACTGATAAGGGGAAGGGGAGATTGTATGGCAAGTATTGCTGTTTGTCCAGGGAGTTTTGATCCAATTACGTATGGGCATTTAGATATTATTAAACGAGGGGCAAAGGTATTTGGGACACTTTACGTTTGTGTATTGAACAATTCTTCGAAAAATCCACTTTTTTCTGTTGACGAAAGAATTGACCTCATAAAAAAAGTCACAAAAGACATTCCAAATGTAGTTGTTGAATCATTTGATGGATTGTTAATTGAATACGCTCGAAGAAAAAGTGCAACCGCGATTTTAAGGGGATTAAGAGCGGTATCAGACTTTGAATATGAAATGCAAATAACATCAATGAACAGAACATTGGGTGAGGAAATTGAAACCTTTTTTATGATGACGAATAATCAATATTCATTTTTAAGTTCAAGTATTGTTAAAGAGGCTGCAAAATATCATGGGAATATTTCAAGTCTTGTTCCCAAGGCAGTGGAATCAGCATTAAGGGAAAAATATAAAGGCTGACCATAATCTGGTCAGCCTTTGATCTGGTGAAAATTTGCTTTTGTATAAACAATAATGTACAAGCATAAGGAAGCGATCGTAATTAATGCACCATATTGCAATAAAAAATCCCAATACATATAAAACCATGAAAGACCTTGATCATTAGCTAAAGCGGGAATCGCTTCTTGTTTACCGTTCGTTGTATAGAGATTGACATACAGCGGCTTCCACAATAAAAATGCAAAAATCGATGAAAATATGCCCTGCATAATTCTTGCGATAAAAAACGGCCGAAAGCGAATGTCTGTTTCGGCCAAAATACTAGCTACCTGTGCCTGAACAGAAAAGCCACTAAATGCGAGAATAAAACTGGTTATGATTACTTTAAAGAACAGATCGACCTCTTCTGTTTCACTAGTAAGTTGACTGCCTAGTGTTATTTCAAACATCCCTGAAATAAGCGGCAAAGCGAGTTCTGTTGAAATATGAAATAATGAGAGGAAAAAACCGATAAAAACTGCTAAAACCTCGGTGATATTCACTATGTATAGCAAACGGTTAAACACTGAAAATAAAATAATAAATCCACCGATCATTAAAAGAGTTTGAATTGATGATCTTACTGCATCACCCAACATTTTTCCTATCGGTCTTCCATTCTTTATTCTTGTATCATGAAGGGATTGAAAAGCCTTTTTTACTGAGAAATGATCACTTTTCCTTGATCTTTCATCCTCGACTTTGGCTCCTCCGTGAAATCTCATTAGAAGGCCAACACAAAAATTCCCTAAATAATGGGCAGCAGCTAATAAAATGCCGATATTTGCATTATTAAAAAAACCGACAGATACTGCTCCAAAAATAAATAATGGGCTTGATGCGTTGGTAAAGGAGGCTAATCGTTCTGCTTCAATTGCTGTTAAATGTTGTTCCTGTCTAAGACGGGCAGTAAGTTTTGCCCCGGCTGGAAAGCCTGATGCCATACCCATTGCCCAAACAACTCCTCCAACTCCTGGAACTTTAAATAAAGGACGCATAAGGGGTTCTAGAAGGGTTCCGATAAACCTCACTACACCATACCCGATTAAAAGTTCCGAGACAATGAAAAATGGTAGTAAGGATGGAAAAACAACTTCCCACCACATTTCTAACCCGCGCCTTGATGCTTCTAATGATTCTTTTGGGAAAAAAATCAATCCGAATGCCACAAGTGAAATTGAAATGGCAAGTAGGATTGTTTTAAGTTTAGAACGTGTCACATATAGCCCCCCAGCGATCTTTCAGTTCTTAATTCTATACTTGCTGAATATAGAATGGTAAAATAAGGTCAAATTAATCAATCTCGTCCTACTATAAATATACGAATTTCAAATTAGAATAGACCAAATTTAAGGAAAAGGACAATGGAGGGAAACTTTTGAGACAACCAAAAATAGGCTTAGCACTAGGTTCAGGTGGAGCTAGGGGGTTTGCTCATCTAGGTGTAATAAAAGCTTTGCACGAAGCTAATATACCAATTGATTGTATTGCGGGAAGCAGCATGGGAGCGCTAGTTGGTGGATTATATGGTGCGGGTCACGATCTTGAACGTCTATATAAGTTGGCAGCTGCATTCAGAAGGAAATATTACCTTGACTTCACTGTCCCCAAAATGGGCTTTATAAGTGGCCAAAAAATAAAGGAATTTATTCGCATTTTTACGATGGGGAAAACAATAGAACAATTATCCCCCACTCTTTGGATCGTGGCCACAGATATTAAAACGGGCGAAAAGGTTATTTTTAAGGACGGTCCTTTAGCAAATGCAATTAGGGCAAGTATTTCGATACCAGGTATCTTTATTCCGGAAAAAATAAATGGGCGTCTCCTTGTTGATGGGGGAGTTGTCGATCGGGTTCCGGTCTCTGTTGTGAAAGAAATGGGAGCGGATATCGTAATAGCGGTCGATGTTTCGCATGTGAAAGGTGATGTAGAGATTACATCAATATTTGATGTGATTATCCAAAGTATTGACATCATGCAGGATGAATTAGCTAGATTAAAACAATTTGATGCAGATGTAATGATTAAACCGCGTGTGGAGCAATATAGTGCTAAGGCCTTTACAAATACTGAAGATATCATCCGTATCGGTGAAGAGGAAGCACTGAAGCAAATTCCGTTAATAGTAGATTTTATACAGAAGTGGAAGGAGTCGCAACATGAATAAGCTGAAAAGTATGTCAAAGAGCTGGATCATTATTCTTGTCCTAACCCTTTTACTAACCTTCGTTCAGCTCCCCTATTATATCTCATCACCAGGAATGGCGACAGAGTTAGCTCCAATTGTAAAAGTAGAAGGTGGAAGTAAGGAACGGGGGAGCTTTTCTTTAACAACCGTTCGGATTGGCAAGGCAAACGTAGTTCAATATGCGTGGGCAAAGGTAAATGATTATTATGAAATTTACCCTGAGGATTATATACGACCGGATGGTGAAACGGAGGATGAGTATTCCAACCGCCAGCTTCATATGATGGAGAATTCAAAGGAACAAGCCACTGTTGTTGCTTACACAAAGGCAAAAAAAGACATCGATATCAAATATAACGGTGTTTTTGTTATGAGTGTAATCCCTGGAATGCCAGCGGAGAAGGTGTTAAAAGTTGGTGACCGTTTATTTTCAGTTGATGGTCATGTAATGAAGTCCTCAGAAGAGTTTATTAAATATGTTTCAACGAAGAGTAAGGGAGACACAGTAAAGTTAAAATTGGAAAGAAAAGAGAAAACAATGGAAGTGAAAGTACCATTAGCTGTTTTTCCTAAAGAACAAACCGGTGAACAAAAAGACAAGGTAGGCTTAGGGATCCTTCTTGTAACGGATCGTAAAGTAGAAGTGAATCCTCGTGTCACGATCAATACAGAAAAAATTGGTGGCCCATCTGCTGGATTAATGTTTTCACTTGAGATCTACAATCAATTAATTGATGAGGATTTAACAAAGGGCTATAAAATTGCCGGCACCGGCACAATCAGTTATGAGGGAGAAGTCGGTCGTATCGGCGGCATCCATCAAAAAATTGTTGCAGCTGATAAGTCCGATGTTGAAATCTTCTTTGCACCAAATGACTATGGAAAAACCCGTGTAGATAAAAACGGAGAAAAAATACTAACAAATTACCAGGAAGCACTGATAACGGCGAAGGATATAAAATCTAACATGAAGATCATCCCAGTCAATACATTTGATGAAGCAGTCGCCTATCTAGAAAAATTACCACCGAAAAAATAAAAAAGTTTTGCACATTATTGTCTAGCTCCAGCGCCCAGCGACTAGTGGACTTCGCCCACCTCCCTACGATAAATCACTATCGGCTCACTACGTTCATCGTGGTTCCTTTATCTCGAGACCGATGTGCTCCAGTCCATACGTCGCTGAACGGGCGCTTCCGCTTTTCTTATAAAAATTGCTTATTGGTTTGATCATACCTTATCGGTGGATTCGAGAATTCACTCTTGATCATATTCGAACGATAAGGCTCATTTAAACAAGATGCATAAACATTCGAAGCCTTTATATCAAGTGAAATCTGCTCATTAGAAAAGGATGAAAGTCGTGAAACAATCGGAATAGCTACTTTCTTTTTGATGGTATTTAAATACTCCTGACCAGTAAGTGTTGTACCCAGTAATCGAATATAGGTTGGATAATCACTGTTTTCTTGCATTAGTGATTTCGAAGTATTTATTAATATATGTACACAAAGCCGCTGTAATCTTGTCCATGTATATCGCTTTGTTTTTATCTTTTCCATAAAGTCCTTAAATGTTGAAGAAGACGTTATATTTTGCAATAGGCGATTTTCTAGTCCTTCCTCTACTTCATAGATTTGTCTGAGTTCCTCAGGAGTTGAGGAAAGAAGCTTGTATTTAAAATACGCGTAGTAACTTTCCCAATGATGGAACAATCCAAAGCTTTTCTTATAGGACAAAAGATGCGAGTAGGTAGTATCTGGAATAACATTTTGTATTTCTTCCAAATTTGTTCTTTCAGAAAAAAGGCTCGAACGGATGCTAGTAGCACTTGCAATATGTTGGTCTGCGAAATGTTGATCATGATACCCGGCCTTTGTACGTTGTATCGTAAATGGTTTCATCCTACTGCCCAGTTTATCTATAGCTTCTACATAATGAAAACCTAAAATATTATTTGGTTGTGAAAGATCAACTGTCGAATCTGCAAGTTGTAAAGAATGGAAAGCGTCTGAGGCTGCTCTTGGGTAGCTTTTTCCTTCTTCTAATGCTTGTTTAAGAAAAGCGTCAAAGGATCCTTTCCTTGCTTTCATTTCTTTTAGTGTATTTTGAAAAGAACGAATATCACCGCTTTCACTGCCAAAGCAAATACTATCTACCTCCAAGGCATGCAACAGACTAACAGCTCCGAATGCAAAAATTTCCGCCTTTTGGGTTGCAAATACATAGGGCAGTTCAATCACAATATCCGCTCCACCTTCTAGTGCCATTTTTGTCCGTGCCCATTTAGATACTAAAGCAGGTTCACCACGTTGTAGAAAATTACCGCTCATGACCGCTATAACTAAATTTGCCTCTGTTACTTTTCTTGATTCTTGGATATGATAGTAATGTCCGTTATGAAAGGGATTATATTCCACTACGACACCAACAGCTCTCATACATAAATTCCTTTCTACTATTAGCATTTTTCTATAGTATAGTGTAAAGAAAAAATATTGACAAATATGTTAGCGAAAGCTATAATTACCTTTGTTGCCTAGAGGTGAAATGAATGAAATGGTATTTGAATCAATTAAATCAACTCCGAAATAAAGGAATCATTCTTGATGAAATGGTTGATGTAAGTGAGCTTATTGAAACATCTGATATTAGAAGAATCCCGCCTGTCCATGTAAAAGGACATGGCGATTTTGGGTCTAATAAAGTTACATTTACAATTACAATTGAAGGAACAATGATTCTTCCATGCTCTCGGACATTAAAGGATGCTACGCATTCATTTATGATTGAAACAACCGAAACCTATTTATTATCACCGGAAGGCTATGGCCATCCGGATGAAGAAAATCTTCATCAGGTTGAAGGAGAAGTTCTTGACTTATTGCCGATGATCAAGGAAAATATCCTCTTGGAGATACCTATGCAAATCTTTTGTGATGACCCTTCTGGAGAAGGAGGAGCACCACAATCGGGAGAAGACTGGGAAGTGATCACGGAGCATGATAAGAAAGATAAGATCGATCCTAGATTGGCAGCCCTGAAAGATTTCTTTAATGAAGACAAAACCAATGAATAGTTAACCTTTTAAGGAGGTGGGAATAATGGCTGTACCTTTTAGAAGAACATCTAAAACTGCAAAAAGAAAGCGTCGTACACACTATAAATTACAAGTGCCTGGTATGGTAACATGCCCAAACTGCGGAGAAATGAAACTTGCTCACCGCGTTTGTAAAGAATGTGGTACTTACAAAGGTAAAGAAGTAGTAAACGACTAATAGAAAAGTGGAAACGACCGTTTAGCGAATATGGACTGGAGCACATCGGTCTCGAGATAAAGGAAACACGACGAGCTTGGCGAGTCGATGTTGACTTATCGAAGGGAGATGTGTGAAGTCCACGAGTCGCTGGGAGTTGGAACTGGACAGAAAAAGCGCTGAGAATTTGATTCTCTGCGCTTTTTTGCATATTTAATGCAGGAATTCGGATATATAAGTCTAATACTTAATAAATGGTTATTTTTACAAAAAAGGAAGAAGGGTAAGGGAATGGGAAAGGTTTTAGTAGAAAGAACTGAAAATGGGGTTGTATGGCTGACGATTAATCGCGTAGAAAAAAGGAATGCAATAGATTTTGATGTGATGGACAGCTTTAAAAGAGTTATCGACGAGGTTGAAGGTAACAAAAGTGATAAAGTGTTAGTAATAACAGGGGCCGGGAATAAAGCATTTTGTTCGGGCGGTGACTTATCAGTATTTCATAATCTTCAAACAAAAGAGGAAGCCTATCAGATGCTCACGAAAATGGGAGAAATATTGTATTCATTAGTAACGTTGACAAAACCAACCGTTGCCCTCATTAATGGTGCAGCGATCGGCGGCGGCTGTGAAATTGCTGCTGCCTGTGATTTTCGTGTTGCAAGTGAAAACGCCAAGTTTGGATTTGTGCAAGGGAAATTAGGTATTACAACCGGCTGGGGAGGAGCATCCATGCTTCTAGAAAAGCTT
>JAEWMK010000471.1 GCA_023457235.1 Bacillota bacterium | reverse complement strand
TGATAGCCTCGATCAAAGGAAATGACACCCGGCTTTCCTGTATACTTTCTGGCAATTTTCACGGCATTTTCAACTGCTTCTGCCCCACTGTTCAAAAACATCGTTTTCTTCTCAAACAAACCTGGTGTTACGTCATTCAAACGCTCAGCCAATTGTATGTAACTCTCATATGGAGCAACATGAAAACAAGTGTGGATCGATTTTGCTGCTTGCTCTTGAATCGCCTGAACTACTTTTGGGTGGCAGTGGCCCACATTTTGAATACCGATACCCCCGGCAAAATCAATATAGCGATTTCCATCCATATCACAAACCGTAGCACCTTGGGCAGATTCAACATAAACCTGTGTGATATTATAAGGTGCTTTAGGTACTGCTTTCATCCGTCTTTCATGTAATGTTAATGATTGTGGGCTTTTTACAGCATTTGTTACTTCTGCCATCTATACAACCTCCCAATTATGTCTTTATAGCTCAGCTTGCTTTTTCTCACCAATGCGAGTAATAACTGCTTGAGCAATCATTACGATAAATGTACAAACAATTAATATTGTAGAAACTGCTGCAATCGTGGGGTTAACTTGTGTCCGCATGTTTTCCCACATGACTACAGGCAATGTCTTTGTAGTCGCACCTGATACAAAAATGCTAACAACCACCTCATCCAAAGAAGTAATAAAAGCAAACAGTGCACCAGCAACGACCGAAGAGCGAATTAAAGGTAAGGTAATTTTAAAAAACACTCCGATTGGGTTGGCCCCTAATGACAGTGCCGCCAATTCTAGATTTCTATCTAATCCTTTTAGCTTAGCAGAAACAGTTATGACAACAATTGGAATGGCAATAATAGAATGTGCTAGGACTAATGCAGTTAGAGTGTTTGTCATTTTGTAAAAAGAAAATGAGTGATACATAGCGATCCCTACAATGACAAGAGGGACGACCATTGGTGCGATCATTAAATTCATAAATATTTTTTTGCCAGGAAATTCTAGTCTATCAATCGCTAAAGAAGCCATCGTGCCTATTACCATCGCAATAATTGATGTAAAAATAGCGACAATAATACTACGAATAAATCCATCGGTCCACTGGTCATTCTCTAAAAAGTTCTCATACCATTTTAGCGAATAACTAGGTGGTGGAAATTCAAATGCCATAGACGAACTAAGGGAGAGTGGGATGATAATAAGAACCGGCAAAATCATTAGCGTTAAAATGATTATTACAAATATTCGTAATAGCATTACTTCACTCCCTTTAACATCGGTGACAATTTCGTAACCCCATATGCAAGTCCAAGTAATAATAGAGTTGTAACTAATAATAATAACGATAGAGCTGAAGCTAGATGCCAATTTAAGCTCATCTGAATGTTTTCTTGGATAAGCTTGGCAATCACAATATTACTTTGCCCGCCTAGAATAGCTGGCGTGATAAAATAGCCTAAACCTAGCACAAATACGATTAGTGACCCCGCCGTAATTCCGGGCAAAGACAAGGGCAAGAAAATTTGAAAAAACGCTTTCAAAGGTTTGGCACCTAGACCTTGGGCTGCTTGAAGCAACCGTCTATCAATACTTTCCATTACGGAATATAGGCTTAGAATCATATATGGCAATAAAATATGAGTCATACCGATGACAACTCCGGCTGTATTATAAAGTAATTGGAGCGGCTCATCGATCATCCCCAATCCGATTAGTAGCTTATTCAAAGCGCCATATTCCTGTAATATAATTTGCCAGCTGAATGTTCTAGCAAGTAGACTAATCCAAAGTGTCGTTAGCACTGTTCCTAAAATAACTTGCTTCCATACCTTTGACTGGGTAACTGTGATTAAATAGGCAACCGGGTAACCAATCAGTAATGAAAAAATTGTAACAAGGAAAGAAATCTTAATTGTGATCCAAAGCACCCGTAAATAAAGTGTTCCTGTCAGTACTTCCTTCATATATTCCAATGTAAACCCTGTTTCATCTACTATGCTTAGCTTTAACACATTAAAGATCGAAATATATAGTAGAAACACTACATAAAGGAGTGGAATAGCTAACAATAACCACTTTAAACCTGGTAATTTTATTAAAGAAGGCTGAACAGGATTCACTCTAGCGATTACATGTGTATCGATATTGACCTTCTCCATTATCTTCCCCCTTCCATATTTTGAACTCCATCCATTTGATGCTCAAATTTATTTTAATAACCATTCATTGAACTTTTTATTAATTTCTTCAAAATTTTCGGCCCAATACTTAACGTCAATCACAACTTGATTACTTAATTTCTCTTCTGTTTGTCCTAGACGTTCCTTCACTTCTTCCGATAGTAAATCAAGCGCTTTCATATTTGTCGGAGCATAATCAATTAGATTTGAGTAGGCTGCCTGTTGTTCAGCTTCCATCGCAAATGCGATAAACTCTTGTGCTAAATCTTAATTTGGTGCACCCTTCGTAATAATCCATCAAGTAGACATCATTAATGCTTCTCCAAATTCATTTTCTACTTTTGAACCTTCTGCCTTAGCAGTTGAGACCCTTCCATTCCATGCCGCTGCAACTGCCGCTTCTTTTGTCGCAAGTAATTGTGGAGGTTGAGCTCCTGCATCCCACCATGTTTTAATATCACCTTTTATTTTATCTAAGCTCTGTAAGGCACGATCAACATCTAACGGATACAGCTCCTCTTTTTTTACACCATCAGCTAGTAAAGCAGATTCTAATGTTCCCATTGGATTTTTGTATAACGAACGGGAGCCGGGATATTTTTCAGTGTCCCAAAATTCAGCCCATGATTTCGGATGGTCACCCGAAAATAACTCCGTATTATAAGCAATATTTGTAAAATACAATTGCAGGCCAATCGTATAATCTGTCACTAAATGTGGATAGACATCATCCTTCTTAATAATAGAATAATCCAAAGGCTCCAATAGCCCTTGCGACTCTAAACGTAAGGCTACGTCTGTATCATGATTAACAACGTCCCACTCAACATTTCCACTCTCTACCATTGCCAATAATTTCCCAGTATCTGTTGGAGATACAACAACCACATCAACACCATATTTTTCTTCGAACGGTTTATATACTGCTTTTTGGGCAGCCTCTGAAGCTGATCCTCCCCAGTCAACGACGACTAATTGCTTGGATTCATTTTTTGCTCCCCCACTCTCTTTACTACCTTCACTTGTAGTTGTGCTCCCGCCACTACAAGCAACAAGTGAAAAAAGAAATACTGCCATTGTCAAAAGCAGAGACAATCGTTTTACCATTACATTTCCCCCTCGATAATTTAATTAAATGAACAATCATGCTAGTATTCTATGAAAAAAATCCACCAATTTTTAGATGGCTTCATCGAATGGAATAAGAGTAGAATTAATGCTATTCCAACCTAAAATAATTTCTTTTCCCTCATCCATTTCAGCACCGTAATAGGCCGGGACCTTTACAGTCAAAGACTGTTCATAGCACGTTTTTACTTTTAATTTAACAGCATCACCTATATAGATTTTTTCGTAAACTGCTACTTTTAAATAGTTTTCGAATTGGTTTACATCACTTGCGATGTGCATATTCTCAGGTCGAACTGCGATAAATACATCTTTGGATTCTATTGCTGGGGTTCCCTCTACTTTTAGACTGATAGAATCATCGTTACGTAATTTGATAACAGAAGCCTCTTTATCTTTGGCCACGACTTTTCCGCCTAATAGATTAATTTCTCCGATAAACTCTGCCACAAATCGATTTACTGGCTTTTCATATAATTCCCTGGGGGAAGCTATCTGTTCGATTCTTCCTTTATTCATTACACAAATTCTATCAGACATCGTTAATGCCTCTTCTTGATCATGAGTAACACTAACCGTCGTAATACCCACTCTTTCTTGAATATGTTTAATTTCTAGTTGCATCGCTTCTCTTAGATTTTTATCTAGTGCTCCTAGTGGCTCATCTAATAGTAACAATGGTGGATTGAAAACGATCGCCCTAGCCAAAGCGACTCGTTGCTGCTGCCCTCCACTAAGTTGATGCGGAAATCTTTTCGCATAATCACTCAAATGTACGAGATCTAAAATATTTTTTACTAGTTCTTTGATTTGACCTTTACTAAACTTTCGAAGCTTTAAGGGATAAGCAATATTTTCTCCCACAGTCATATGAGGAAAAAGGGCATAATTTTGAAATAGCATTCCTATATTTCTCTCATAAGGCTTCTTGCTTGTAATATCTTCATTGTTTAAAAACACATGTCCACTCGATAACGGCTCAAATCCTGCAATTAACTTTAGCAGTGATGTTTTTCCCGAACCTGATGGCCCTAAGATTGTTACAAATTCACCATTTCTAATCTCCAGATTAATGTCATCTACTGCTTTGAATTTTTTATAATACTTTGTAGCATTTTTTAATGAAAGGTGAGTATTTACGGACATTCAGACTATCCCCTCCTTGTTTTTTAATAAAATAAAAAGCCAGTCATACCAACAAACAACGTTGATATAACTGGCTTAAATCTACGGATTATTCTGGTTTTCACCAAGTTTAGGTAGATTTCTCAGTTTCATTCATTTAACAAGTTTCTAATTTATGGGTTCGCTGACCACGAAAGAGGCATTCTTTCTAGAAGCGAAAATAAATTATAACTTTCTTATAATTTCATACTCTATTGAGCTAATTATATAGAGTGACTGTCCTCTTTGTCAACAAATAATTTAAATTTTCGTAATATTCTTTTACCATAGTGGGCCACAGGGTCGGGAACTGTGGAATATTCAACCTCTGATATTCTAAGAATAAACCCCAAACAACTTGCAAAAGCTTTATTAATGATATAGTTTTGGAAATAACTACATATTTAAGGAGATGTTTACAATGAATAAAGAAACACCTCATATTAAACCTAATGGTGTTGAAATTGCGGAGACGATCCTTTTACCAGGGGATCCATTACGGGCAAAATTTATCGCTGATACCTATTTAGATGATGTCGTTCAGTTTAATTCGGTGCGCAATATGCTCGGTTTTACTGGTACATATAATGGCAAGAAGGTATCCGTTATGGGGACAGGCATGGGTATACCTAGTATTGGCATCTATTCTTGGGAACTCATTCATGTATTTGGCGTAAAAAATTTAATAAGAGTTGGTACATGTGGTGCGATTCAGGACAATATGAAACTATACGATGTCGTCTTAGCTATGGGGGCCTCCACTAATTCTAACTTTGTCGATCAGTTTAACCTTCCGGGACAATTTTCCTGTATAGCTTCCTATTCATTATTGGAAAAGGCCAAGAAAGCAGCAGACGAAAAAGGCTTACCGGTACATGTTGGAAATGTGCTATCAAGTGACATTTTTTATAATGATGATTCAACTGCTATGGATAGGTGGAAGAAAATGGGGATATTAGCTGTTGAAATGGAGACTTCCGGCCTTTATTTGAACGCTGCACGTGCAGGCGTGAATGCACTGACCATTATGACAGTTAGTGACCATATCTATACTAAAGAGGAAACTACACCGGAAGAAAGACAAACAGCTTTTACGAATATGATGGAAATTGCATTGCAACTTGCTTGAGAATAAGATGCCACGGGGTCGGGTTCTCCGGCTCTTTTCGGCTCCTTTTGGGTTATATAAATCAAGGGCCAGAAGCCTGGCCCTTTTGATGTTTATTTCTCCGATGATTTTATAAAAATCATGCATATGATGATGATTGTAAAGGCTGTAAAAGCTAAAAATGGGATTGTGATAAAACCGCCCCAGTTGATATATTGTGCATTACAAGGTACACCGTTTACACACGGTTTGATTTCAGCGAAACCAGGGACTTTTTGAACTAAGTAATGATATAAAGAAATACTCCAACCAATGATTGATAGTGGCAAAACATATTTTTTAATTGTAAAATCACTGCGGAAAGTTGCAATCCCAAGAATAAAAGCTAAAGGATACATGAAAATACGTTGATACCAGCAAAGTTCACACGGGATAAAGCCGCGAATTTCGCTAAAATAAAGACTACCAAGTGTCGCAACCGTTGCGACCAACCATGCAATGTATAAAGAAATCTGTTTATTTTCCATTTTCATGTTCCTTTAGTGCTTCTTCTATAAGGCTCTTAATTTTTTCATAATCAAATGGATCTTCAAGCATCACATTATTTACCATGATACTTGGTGTAAATTGGACTTTAAAGTCATCCACTAATTGTGAATCTTTCATGACTTCTTCTTTAATTGCATCACTCTGTAAATCTTCTTGGAATTGTTCCACATTAATAGATGGAATGGAACTTGCTAATTCAACCATTTTCTCATTTGTTACCCACGCTGAATCATGATTATCTGCTTCGGGTTGGGATGCATACAGCATTTTATGGAATTCCCAATATTGTTCTGGATTTTGTTTATATATAGCTTCGGCAGCTGATGATGCTATAGCTGATTCTTCACCATGGAAAAGTACATTAATAAAGGAAAACTTCACATCGCCTTGTTCCATATAATCCTTTTGTAATTGTGGAAAAATTGTATCTCCCCAATTTTTACATGCTGGACATTTGTAATCTCCAAATTCAATTACAGTTACAGGTGCTTCAGGATTACCAAGTACGGGTTGGCCTTCTAGAGAAACCTCGTTTTCAAACGCAAGATCTTGATTTGCATCAGATTTATTATTATTACTATATATGACTAAAAATGTCAGTGCAGCAATAACAAGAAGTGTGAGCAAAACTGTAAATTTCATAGATGAATTAGGTTTGTTATTTTTAGTCTGATTTTTCGACATGGATATAGCTCCTTTCATAATTTTCGTGCCACTCAATAGTTAATAATATAGTAGAAATCATTATTATTCAATTTTGAAAGTGGGAGCCACGGGGTCGGGTGTTGAACCACAGGGTCGGGTTCTCTGGCTCTTTTTTTAAAAGTATAAAAAATAAAATACCCTCCAATACTGATAAAAACGGACAAAATAAAAAACTAGGTTAAAATCAGTTATTTTTTAAAATAAGAGAAATATATTTAGTAGTAATAGAATGAAAATGGACGGAGGCAAGAACGATGTATAGTCAGCTGGATTTGATTTCTCGTGAACTAGAAAAGAATGAAAATCTTAGAGAATTTAATAGAGGGAAAAAGTTTTTCTATAACGCTGCCTATTCCCTTTTGAATCGTCGCCATATTTTTACTTTTTATGTACCTCAAAAACTTTATGCCAGAGCGGAATTAATATGCCGCAAAATTGAAGATGAAATTAACAAACCTTTTACCCTCGAGAAATTATCTGAATTACTTTATACTGATTTTCTCAAATACGCGGACAATAATGATGTTCATACCATTTATCATTTATTAAATTCAAGAGAGTTGGCACCAAAAAATGTTTACCAGTCTGATGAAGCCTATGACGGCGTAATAGCTGAAGAAGTCCGGGGCTACGATGCAATCAAGGTATCCATCAACCATTATGATGCATTGGAAGGTGAATTTCTACTCGAAGATTTAACAGAAACATATGATCATAGCTTGAAGCTTGAAAATATACTAGAAGTTATTTTTTGTAAGTTTGTTGATGACTACAGAAAAAAGTTAATAAAAAATCCATTAGAAAAAGTGTTGCACTATCTGGAGTAATTTTGTGGGACACAGGACCGGGAACTGTGGATCAGTATAATGCACAAAAAAAATGAAGCTTCTCCATTTTCAAATGGCCCGCTTCATTTTTCCCCCATCGATCACCTGGAATTTCTGCTTTTTTCTTTCTTTTCTCTTCTTCTTAACCCCTTTAACAATCGTATATGGCAACCATACCGCAGCCGCTAAAAAGATGGCTCCATGGAATAAAAGGGTACCATAATCAATTAACTCCAACCACTGCCCCATCATTTAGCATTTCCCCCTTTTTTAGTGCTGAATTGTGGAATCTATGATTTACTTTAATATATGCATAAATTCGACGATTTAAGAAATTAATCCCATCACAATAAATTGAATTATTTAAATTATATAAATATTATAACCAAAAAGCTATACTAAAATAAACAAAAATTCAAAATATTTTCACTGTAGAAAGAATATTTTTAGTTAAAAAAAAGACAAAACCCAATATCCGGATTTTGTCCACGTTTATTTCTCTGGCTTAATTTACATAACCTTTTTTACCTCTGAAGATACACCGAAACTCATATTGCCATTCGCTATTTTATCTAAATGCCACCACCACTGTTCATATGGAATGTTGCTTGAGTAATCAAAATTATATATTTGGCTGATATGTTTAACCATTTTTTCAGCATTCTCAATAAGTTTTAAATCGTAAGTGCCAAGTAAGACCTTTTCTTCAAAATCCAATTCATCTTGGATTTTAAATAGATCGGTTCTGTCATATAACATCCGCAAACTTTCAAAAGGACTAGATTCCAAATCACAAACATCATCGCCATAATTTAAAATAAATTGTTGGTATTGGCTCATTTTAACACATCCTTTACCTTCCCAAGATAGGTAAACCCTGGATTATTAAATTTATTCTCTTTATCATTCATTATATTCACGATAAAATAATTTTAGTCACGTAAAACCCAATTGTATGGTGCCTTTCCCCCTGCTATCGCTTCTCCAAATGCGATTACATGCAGTTCTAGTTCTCTTCTTAATGCTCGATTTGATTTTTAGCTTAACAAAATATATATCCGAACTGTTTACCTGGAGGAAATCATGAAAAAAAGCATCAAACTCAATCTTTTTATTTCCCAATTCCTGTTCCTAGCTTTGTTACCGATTTGGATGAAGCTAACTCAATATTTGCACCCACTCGTTATCGGGGTTGTATGGTTTTGTTGGACTTCTTTTATATTATTGATTGGCCTTTTGGCGACGAAGGAAAAAATAGCGATTTCCAAGGGGATTCTTAATCTTGTGATATTTTTCTATTCTATTGGACTGCTAATCTTATTATTTTTTAGACCGGAAAATCAATATTATGGGTCGATCAATCTTACGCCATTCGATACCGTATTGTTTTATTTGGAAGGACACGTAGATTTGCTAATCGCAATTTATAACCTTGGGGCAAATATCGGATTATTTGTACCATTTGGGGTTTACTATTGTTTTATAAAAGAAAAACCCAGTATCAGGAAATTACTAACCATAAGCTTTTTCAGCATATCATTGATTGAGATTTTACAATTTGTTACTAGACGAGGAAGCTTGGATATTGATGATTTAATTTTGAACTTATTAGGTGTTTTCATAGGATATTTGATCTTTCCAATTTTGGAGAAAGTGTTAGTAGTAAAACAATCAATTAAAGAGAGAAATAGGGACAGTTAATCTGCCCCTATTTTTTCTATGATTGAATTTCCTTTGGTTTATTTGTCTTTTCTTCGTGATCATCTTCAGAAACTAATTCTCTTGTTGATTTTTTGAATTCCTGTAGGGTTGTTCCAAAGGCACGTCCGATTTCTGGTAATTTTTTCGGTCCAAAAATAACTAAGGCTATAACGAGAATTAGGATTAAACCTGGAATTCCAATATTTGTGAGCATGCGATTCCCTCCTTATTTCAATGGACCACCCTGAATTGCAATTAGGCAGGAACGGCCAAATTGATGTCCCGGATATGGATTCCATGTAGCTGGATGTTGAATATCTATAAATAATGTTGTTTCATCCGGTGATAACCAAGGACCAGTCATTTCACTGCCTTTTGGTCCTGATGCAAATTGAAATGGATCACCATAATCCTTGCCGTCAGTTGGAATCATGAATACGCCACAGTTTTTATAATCAGCATATACATTATCTTCTGTAGCACCAAAGTCTTCGACTACCCAAAGATTTCCCTTGCTGTCAAAATGTAAATTGTCAGGGCATGTGATACCCGTCTGACGTCCACCAGCAACAAATACTTGGAACGTAAAACGGTCACTACCGTGGTCATCATTTTCAGGTACAAAACGGATAATCTGTCCATGGAAGTTTCCATGCTTTGAATTATTTGTTAATGCTAAATAAACACTACCGTCATGTGGATGAATCTCGACGTCTTCAGGACGGTCCAGTGGTGTTGCGCCTACTGCACGACCTGCTTCCCGTGCGTTGGTTAGGACGTCAGCTTGATTGTTGAAAAATTTCTTGCCATCTTTTTCATAGTTTTGTAGCTTCTCATTTGTTCCATAATCTAGTGGAATCCATTTTTGACCCTCGAGGTCAGCAACATACAATGTTCCTTTTTCTAATATATCAAAATTAGCTTCACGGTTGTTTTTGTTAAATTTCCTACTACTCACGAACTTATAAAAAAACTCCCCGCGTGAGTCATCTCCCATATATACTACGACTCGACCATCTTTTGTTTGTCCCATGGCTGTATTTTCGTGGGCAAAGCGTCCTAATGCAGTATGCTTTCTCACAGGTGCTTTAGCATTAAAAGGATCTACTTCTACAACCCAGCCATAATGCTCATCTGTAAAGTTCGGCCACCCATAATCGTCGCCATATTCTGTATTTTCTTCACAGGAAAGAGCTGTATTCCATAATGTACGACCACCACTGCAATTTCCCAGTGAACCTGTAACCACTTTTGCTCCCTTTACTGCTGAACTTCCAGCCGCGGGTCCTGTTAATTGAATTGGTGTTGTGCCATCGACACGACGGTTATATGTGTCATCCATCACCAAAACCCATTTACCCATTTCTTTTTTAACATGAATAACGGACCCGCCAACCGCCTCTTTTTGCATTTTTAAAAGCTGTGGATAGGATGCTAGTTTTGACTTATCATATGTAGATGGATTCATTCCTAAGATTTTTAAGTAGTTTTCCGGTTCAGGGAATTCATGGTTAACCCAAATTAACCCTTCATCGGAGTTATTTCCTCCTTGTAAGGCATCCATAGGAAAATAAACCGTTAGATCAGCTGCATCTCCAAATTTCTCCCCTTTTGAATTAATAACGTCACCATAAGAGGCAATGATATTATAGTGAAAACCATTTGGTAATACAACATCGTCTTCCCATGTACGGCTGATTGCCTTAAAAG
>JAEWMK010000470.1 GCA_023457235.1 Bacillota bacterium | reverse complement strand
GGTTTGCGACTTAGAAGGAGCTATTTTAGAAGGTGCGTTATCCTCGATTTATGATGGTGAAATTCATGTTCGCGAAGTGAAGTGCAATGTAAATGGTGACGAAGATTGCGAGTATAAGATTAAGTTTTCCTAACACCGGCACACCAACTGACGATGAGGGACAGAGTCTACCATTTTTCCCAAGTGCCTGTCCTCAAAACGGTGCTTTGAGGACAAAGTCTACCACTTTTTCCAGGTTCTTGTCCTCAAAACGATGCTTTGAGGACAAAGTCTACCACTTTTTCCAGATTGTTGTCCCCAAAACGGTGCTTTGAGGACAGAGTCTATCATTTTTACCAAGTTCTTTTCCTCAATTCATAGCTTTGTGGACAGAATCAACTAATAATCATCAATTGATAATCCTAACGGTGGTTCCGAATCTTTTGATAATAGCGCAACTGCTTCTTCCTTTGTTTCCACGACTGGAAATATTAATGTGAGTTTAGTAATTTTAAATAGTTGCAGAATCGAAGGATTGTTAATTACAACTACTATTCGATTTTGATTCTTTAGCTTTTTAACAATGCTCACTAAAATGCCAAATCCTGTACTGTCGATCATCTTTACATTTTGTAAATCCAAAATGTAGCCGTCACAATCGACTAGAAGGGAAAATATTTCTTCACGAATCTTTTCGGTTTGACCGTATACAAGCTCTCCCGAAAATACAATCCTTTGAAAACCATGAAGGATTTCCGATCGAATCTCAACACTATTATTTTCAATCATATAGTTCATCTCGCATTCTTATTTTCAATATGTTTCGTCCCTGTCCATCCCTACTAAATGACCATTCATCGGCAATTTCGTTTATGATTAATAGACCTCTGCCGCTTTCCTCCCATAATACATCATCAAATGTTTGGGTAGAGAGATTATCAAATACGATATCGGATATCTGAGCACCATAATTTTTAATAATAAATTCCGTATACTCTTCGGTTTTAATGATTGAAAATGAAATAGAGTCATCAGTTCGATCTGAATACTTTATTGCATTAATTAGTCCTTCATTGATCGCAAAGCATTTTTTAATTCGATCCTCTTCTTCTAAATTTTGTAATGCTTCCCTACTTAAATGATGTAATATTGGTAAAGATGTTGAGGTGGATGGACAATCTACCTCAACCATTAATTGTTTTGTCACTATTTGACCCACCTTTACACTGTAAATCTAGTAATTTCACTCTGCAGTTCCTCCGCTAATTTAGCCAATGCAAGGGAACTAGCTGACATTTCCTCGACTGTTGCAGATTGCTCTTCAGCTGAGGCAGCTACTTCTTCAGCGGATGCTGCCGTATCTTCGATTACGGCTGCTACTACTTCAACAGATTTTAGGACCTCATCGGCATTTTCCTCAAGCTGCGCTAAAACTTGTTGAAGATCCTGTACGCTTATTTCCGTTTTTTCAACGTTTCGAACAATTTCTTTTAATGATTCGCCGCCTTTTTGGATGATATTCACTTGACCTTGGACAGCGGTTAAATTACTTTCCATCGTTCTAACTGTTACGGACGTTTCAGACTGGATGGACTCAATTAACTCTATGATTTGACGGGCTGCTGTACTAGATTGTTCTGCTAATTTCCTTACTTCTTCAGCAACTACGGTAAAGCCTTTTCCTTGCTCACCAGCTCTTGCAGCTTCGATTGCAGCATTTAATGCCAACAAATTAGTTTGATCAGCAATATCGGTAATGACGCTAATGATGCCGCCAATTTCGTTTGATCGTTTTCCAAGCTTTTGGATCGAATCCGTCGCAAATTGTACGGTTCGAGTAACATCGCCAAGGTGGCTTATCGCTTCTGAAATCGCGGCATTACCAACACTAGCAAATCGCGAAGACTCCTTGGCTTGAATGAATGATTGTTCCACTTTATCGTTTCCAATATCAACCTGTGCTTTCGTATTTTTAATCATCTCAAGTATGGCACCGGTATGATCAGATTGCTTGGTCGCTCCAGCTGCAACACCGTTAATTGTATCGGCAATTTGCATAGCGGTCTGTTCAGTCTCATCAGCACTGGCTGAAAGCTGTTCAGATGAACTGGCCAATTGTTCTACCGCATCTTGACTCTTCTTAATCATCGCTGAAAAAGAGTCGGCCATCCCATTAAAAGCTTCACCGATCATAAGTAATTCATCCTTGGATTTGATCTGCGTTCTAACTGTCAAATTCCCATTAGCCATTTCACTTGTTGCTTTTACTAAATTAGTAACGGCTTCCTTAACAGACATAAAAAATGAAATACATAAATAGGCTGCTAATAAAATTAGAACAGACACGATTGTTGTCAGAATCAACTTTTTCATTTCTAACTGCGAAACCTGATCCAATAGAAGCTGATTTAACATTTTTGTTTCTAATTCATATAAAGCAAAGCTTGCATCAATGGTCTTTGTAGCAATATCAAAAAATTGCCCAGATTCAATGTCGACTACCTTAATAACTTTATTTTCAAAAACTTCAAGAAACTCGAGCGTCACGGTTTGGGATGCTTGATATGTTTCCACCAGCTCTTTAGCAACCGTAGGGTTTTCAGATTCGATAATATTGTGGGCTCTTTCTATATTCCTTGAAAGGTCTTCAGTCGTGCTTATAAAAGAAATAAGCTGCAATTTTTCTTCATCTGTTATGACTTTTTTGGTAGCCGCTGCTGTGCCTTTAGCCCGTGCCTGTCCCATTGTCTCTGTTAGTAGGGGAAGTTGGTTTACAATGGAATCCATCAAGTAGCTTGAATCTAATTGAGGTACGACTGTAAGCTTTGATGCGTCAGCTGTATCTTTAATTAATTCCATCGTTTTCCCTGTAAGCTCTGTGTGAATCTTAAAGCTTTCCTGTGCATCCAGTGAATCTAAGTTTTCCGAAATTGACTGCCACTGACTTTTAAGCTGTGACCACTTTTCGGTTGTATTAAATTGATTTCCAACCTTTTTATCAATTTGATCTATAATATTTATTTGGTCTGTCAATTTATCTTCCACATCAAGCATATTTTCTTTAAATGATTGATCTCCATTTAAATAACCCGAAGACATACCACGATGCTGCTGCGTATATTTTAAAAATGTCTTTAATTCATTATTATACTTTGCTCCATCGACAGCATCCTCTGCCACCTCGATACTACTATTTATTTCTGAGAGCAAAAAATAATAAAGTAATAATAACGGAATAAGAGCAATTACACCTAGAATGAAAAATTTCCCTGAATACTTAAACTTATTAATGAGCCAAGTTCCTGGTGCAAAAAATCTCTGCATTCATCTATTCCCCCGTTTTCAAATAGTCCAATTCACTGCAATTTTACTGTTTGCACGGTAATAATATCGTGATAAATTTCACGCATTTCTTTTCCATTTATGAACGATTATAGACATAAAATAGGAAGCAAGTCGACTCACCTGCTTCCCATTATGATTTATTCAATTTGATATCTAATGTACCAACTTGTGAAACTAATAGCTCTTCATATTTCTTTTCTGCTAACATATTAATTTCTTTTGATTCCGCTTTGGGATTTGCTTCTTTCACATTATTTACTACATCCTGTTGAACCTTCGATACTAGCACGATCGATTTCTGTTGTTTCTCTTGGATAGACCAAAACTTTTCTTCCCCATATTCTTTGATCAATTTCCCGGCTGCTTCGCTATTTCGGTAAGAATTTTTTGTTTCATTTAATTTTGCTTGAATTTCGTCAGCAGATGCTTTGTGACCCTTTTCTTCAGCTAATAGGGTCATAGCTCGAAGACGAATAACTTGGGTTAATAAAGTATTTTTGTCTTTAGCAGCTGCAAGCTGGGCATCCCAGTACTTCATTGCTTCCTCTAACTCTTTACCTTGATATTTAGCTTTATCCGCTTCACGATACATTTCAATTTGAATGGTATTGATGGCCTCATAAAACTTAATATCTTCAGCACTAATTTCTTCTCCGTTTACCGTAGCCACAACACCTTTCGGTAATGTTGTCACCGTCGCAACTGGTTCTTCAACCGTAAATGTGACAAGCTGTTCAGCTGTTTTATCACCATTCTTTATCGTTAATAAAGCCTGCCAGTCTCCACCCATAGGCAGCGCAACTTCGCCACCATAAACACCTTCCCCTTGGTCTTTAAGATTCACTTCAATCGAACCATGGTCCATTTTTTCCATTTCAAATAATGCCTTAACCTCTAAACCTTCAGCTGCTTTTTCTCCCTCTGAGATTTTAAATGATACTGCAGATGGAGTATTGTCTGGTTTATATAGTGGTGCTTCAGCAACTTCAACATTATAATTTCCGCCGCCATTGCAACCTGCTAGCACAAATAATCCTAACAAAAACGTTACTAATTTTTTCATGCAAGTGCTCCTTCATTTAATATTTTTGTTTCAAAATCGCCCACCGTATATTTTTCCATTTTCCCGTCTTTTAAATAAGCTACATGGGAGCAAATTTGGTTGATTTCATCAATATGGTGGGATGAAAGTAAGATCGTTTTATTCTCTAGGGATTTTAAAATTGATAAAATCTCAATTCTACCGATTGGGTCCAAGCCACTCGTTGGCTCATCTAGTATTAACAGCTCTGTATCAAAATAAAGCATTATCCCAAGCCCAAGACGCTGCAACATCCCCTTTGAATAACCGGAAACTTGCTCCTTCCGATCCTCCCATAACCTTACAAGTTTTAGCTTTTCCTCTAATTTGGCCTCATCAACTGTACCATCTTCTAATGAAGCAAAAAAACGCAAATTTTCTTCACCAGTCAAATTCGGATAAAGCTGGAATTTCTCAGGTAAATAGGAAACGGTCTTTTTCCAGCCCGGCTTTTGTACCGGAATCC